>NZ_JBGSQZ010000275.1:0-3494 GCF_041737865.1 Chamaesiphon sp. | reverse complement strand
TACCGTCCGCTCATAGAGCAATTCCTGCAAGAATGGTCGGGAGAAGAACTAGTGTTGGTAATCGATACGAGCATGTTTTGGGACATGTATTGCTTAATTGAAGTCTGTATTGCGTGGGGTGGTCGTTGTCTTGTCGCACTTCTATGGTCGGGAGACCCCATTCGTGACAAGTTAAGAAAATTAGAGACTTGTCAAGGGGATAAAGAAAAGGTATAAAACTTAAAGTAGGCAACAGTTTGAGTAAAGGGGAGAGGCGAATGAGCCGCAGCAAGACAAATCGGGATCGTGCAAAGAAGCAACACCAACCAGCAGTAGAAGACAAGAGCGTAGCAGCGCAACTGGAGCAATTACTGACACCAGCAATCTTCGCCCAATCGAATTACTATCGCCAACTAGGATTGAGAAATCGAATCTTAAATCTACCGTTGATGCTAGCAGCAGTACTGACATTACTGTGGAGAAACGTACCAGGAGTAAGAGAACTGACCAGAATACTCGATCGAGAAGGATTCTTGTGGTGTCAGCCAGTGAAGGTAAGTAACCAAGCTGCCAAAGCATCAGACACCAAATTTGAGTTAGACATTCTCAATTTAGCAACATCAGGAACTCTATTGCTATTAGATCGAGGATTCTATCATTTTAAATTTTGGCAGCAGTTAATCGTGCAGGAAGGACATTTTATCACGAGACTTAAAAAGGGTGCAGCCTTACAATTTGAACGAGTACTCACAAATAGCTACAGCATCCGTGACCGAGTAGTAAGAATGGGTACAGGCACAGAGGGGAACTTGGTTATTTTATGCTGTATTAGTTGATTTAGGTGATGCGATAGCTGATGAATTAGCATTACCTTTTGACCGGATTTCTTTAGAGATGGTCTATCGTGGTTTATATCTTTTTATGTGGCACATCACAAAGGCTTAGCTTCGGACCCGGTTAAATATTTGGCTGCTGGTGAGAATCAGAATCTAGGTGTTGTCAAAACTATCCGTAAACCCAATGTTAAGTTGATTATTGCCCCTTTTCCTGAACACAGGCATCCTGACGACCCGTTTTTCTTCCAACCAGCTTCTCAAACTCTCTTGACAGTTAAGCTTACAGGCTTAACTTGTCACTGATGGTCGGGGGGGGATTCAACCAGTAGCCATTCTGGTGTGGTTTAAGATCTGCCTCTTTCAGTAATCTGCCAACATGCCGTTCGCTGATCTTCTCTACAATCCTTTGTTGGATCATCTCCAGCGCTAATTCTCGCGCACTCCAATGACTTAACGGGCGGTTGTATTTCTCTGGTGGCTCGCAAGCTACTGGGCGGGAGACCCGTCCAGTAGGGCATATAGTTGAGTAATCTGCTCCATCGTGAACCTGCTTGGGCTGCCTGGACGCGGAATATCTAGCAGTCTTTCGACTACAGGCACTTGTCTTGCCGTCAGTTCTCGCCATCTTTGTCGCCACAGACGGCTCATCTTCTTCGTGATGCCTAATTCTCTGGCAATTTTGCCATGACTTTCTTGTTTGTCTGCACGCAGCACTATTTTGACCCGCAGGGCTATTTGCTGTGGCGTACTCGGTCTTTTGAGCAACCGTTCTAGTTCTTTTCGCTCTAATTCATTTAGTTCAATTGGCTCTGCACTTAGTCGGGGCACTATCTTTCTTGCCTCTTGGAGTTCTTTCCTAAATAGGGCTTGCTGAAGATCTCAGCAAGCCAATCACTGCAAGGGTTTTGAGCCTTTTTTCAGAAATTAAGTGCAAGGTTTTGACGTTGAAAGGCTCAAAACCCTTGCACTCGATCGCCAGATTCAAGCGATCGAGTGAGAATATTTGCAACAAAACCATCTTTGAGCAAGGAGTTCAGGCTTTAGAACAGCATCAGGGACTAATTCAGCAAGCCCTAAATAGTAACTCTATTTGAGCCGCTCAGTACTAGTTACAGCGTATAGCTGAGGGTGCCCAGAGCGATGGCAGTAATAATACACTTGCATTGATGCGATCGATCGTCCAAACAATCCCTGTTAATTTTATTTACCGTAGGGTGTATCAACACTCACAGATCTTTGGTAAAGTATCCTTAGTTAAGATCGTGGTTTGAAGATTCTCTTTCGCCAGCTCTGCCAGCGAACGTCGATCGAGTATTAAAGATTTAAATATAGGAGGAATTTCTCATGGCACTCGTCCCATTGCGGCTTTTGCTGGATCACGCTGCTGAAAACAGCTACGGGATTCCAGCATACAACGTCAACAACATGGAGCAGATCCAAGCAATCATGCAGGCTGCTCAAGAAACTGACAGCCCAGTCATCCTACAGGCATCCCGTGGAGCCAGAAACTATGCTGGTGAAGCATTCCTGCGCCACCTAGTTTTAGCCGCAGTGGAAACATATCCAAATATTCCCATTGCCATGCACCAAGATCATGGTAATAGTGCTGCAACTTGCTACTCAGCAATGAAACAGGGCTTTACTAGCGTGATGATGGATGGCTCATTAGAAGCTGATGCCAAAACTCCAGCGAGCTTTGAGTACAACGTAGAAATTACCCGTCGGGTAGTAGAAGTCGCTCACGCAATCGGCGTGAGTGTAGAAGGCGAACTAGGTTGCTTGGGTTCCCTCGAAACAGGGATGGGCGAAGCTGAAGATGGACATGGTTTTGAAGGTGCGCTGTCTCACGACCAACTGCTCACCGACCCCGATGAAGCAGTACAATTTGTCGAAGCTACTGGTGTCGATGCCCTAGCAGTCGCGATCGGTACTAGCCACGGTGCTTACAAGTTTACTCGCAAACCAACTGGGGAAATCTTGGCAATCAGCCGGATCGAAGAAATCCACAATCGTCTACCCAATACTCACCTAGTTATGCACGGTTCTTCTTCTGTTCCAGAAGATCTCCTCGCACTGATTAACAAGTACGGTGGTAAAATTCCTGAAACTTACGGCGTACCTTTAGAAGAAATTCAAAAAGGGATCAAGTGTGGCGTACGGAAAGTCAACATCGACACCGATAACCGTCTCGCGATCACCGCAGCCGTCCGCGAAGCTCTAGCTGCAAAGCCTGAAGAATTCGATCCTCGCCACTTCATGAAACCTTCGATTAAGTACATGCAGAAAGTATGTGCGGAACGCTACAACGCTTTCTGGTCTGCTGGTAATGGCAGCAAAATCAAAACTGCATCCTTGGATGAGTTTGCAGCTAAGTATGCTAAGGGTGTTTATCCAGCTCCTAAAGTTACTGTCAGCGTCTAAATTTACTTAACTAAAGTAGGTTAGCAACATAAACCCGACTTCTACAAAGATGTCGGGTTTATTGCATTCGATGGCTCTCCTGTACTTAGGGTGATAATTTAAACTTATTCAAATGATCGGAGCGGAGCGGAGATTATTTGAATAAGCAAGCCAACAGTTTTTCTCTCATCGATTTGAAACTAGCAAAACCGTAACTTTGGCTGAGAATTAACTTAATTCTAGTATTAATACCTTCGGTGACACCACTCGTAGTTCTAT
>NZ_JBGSQZ010000273.1:0-3524 GCF_041737865.1 Chamaesiphon sp. | reverse complement strand
TTCCAAGGTGTTTCGGTGTTCCTTGGTTTGCTACTGTCTCTAGGTTCTTCGGCGGCGGTTGCTAACGTTGTTGCGGGGGTAATATTAATCTATACTCGTGCCTTTGAGGTCGGAGATCGGGTGAAAGTAGGTGAGGCTGTTAGTGATATTGTCGAAAAAACTTTACTAGTCACCCGCATTCGCACGATTAAAAATGTGGTGGTTACGATTCCCAATGCAGCGGTACTCAATGCCCAAATTATTAACTACAGTGCTGCGGCGCAAGACCCCAACACACCGCCTTTAATCCTGCATACTACAATCACTCTCGGCTATGATGTGCCGTGGCGGACAGTCCATCAAGCCCTAATTGGTGCCGCTAATGCGACTGCATCAATTTTGCCAGAACCCATACCATTTGTGTTGCAAACTAGTCTCGATGATTTTTATGTCAGTTATGAAATCAATGCCTATACTAGTACGCCCAAGATTATGGCAAGGATTTATTCAGAATTGCACCAAAACATCCAGGATAAGTGTAACGAAGTCGGGATTGAAATCCTCTCGCCCCATTACCGTGCAGTGAGAGATGGTAATCAAAATACCATTCCTGAAAGTTATTTACCTGCGGACTATACCATCCCTGGATTTAGAATCGATCGAGTCAAAAATCTCGTCGATTCAGGCAATTCTCAACCAAAATCTACTGAAGGATAGTTACGATCCACAATTTGTAATTTACGATTCATAACTTACTTAAATGACTGTTTCTCGCACTATTTGTCTTGGATTTTTAGCGACGATCTTGGTGGGTAGTTTACTCCTGATGATGCCATTTGCCAGCGCACAGGGGACATGGACAAATCCACTGATTGCTCTATTTACGGCAACCTCTGCTGTCTGTGTGACGGGTTTATCGGTGGTGGATGTCGGGATGTTCTTTTCTTTTTGGGGTCAATTAACTCTATTAATCTTGGTACAGATTGGTGGATTGGGTTATATGATTGCCAACACTTTTCTGTTACTAATTATTGGGGCTAGATTTACATTACGCGATAAGATTGCGATTCAGCAAGCATTGGATCGGACGGGGATGCAAGGTAGTCGAGAAGTTTTACTCTCAATTATTGCGACTACGGCAATTTTTGAAATTTCCGGCATGTTATTATTACTACCTGCATTTTTAGCCGATCGACAGCCATTATCAGCAATATGGTTAGCGATTTTCCATAGCGTTAATTCATGGAACAATGCCGGATTTAGTTTATTTTCAGATAGTTTGATTGGTTATCAATCTTCAATTTTAGTTAATCTGACTATTACTGGTTTAATTATCTTTGGCGGACTAGGCTATCAGGTAATTCTAGAATTGTATCTGTGGTTATCTAATTGGCTATCCAGACGAGAACGTAAGTTCGTATTTTCATTTAATTTCAAGGTAGGAGTGAGTACGACATTATTTTTGTTCGTATTCGGTACGATCGCTTTTTTCGCGATCGAACTCCGCAATCCCGATACATTAGGGGGTGAAAACTTCACAACCCAATTACTAATTGCTTGGTTTCAATCTGTTAGTGCCAGAACTGCTGGTTTTAATACGATCGAGCATGGTAAGCTAACGACAGCAGCCTTATTTATTACGATCGCTTTAATGTTTATTGGAGCTAGTCCAGGCGGTACAGGCGGCGGAATTAAAACTACGACACTGCGAATTCTCGTTAGTGCGACTCGTTCTGTACTCAGGGGAAAAGACGAAGTAATCCTGTATCAAAGAAGAGTACCGCTATCGATGATTTTGAAGGCGATCGGTGTATTAGTAGGCTCTTTTGCTACAGTAATTACTGCTACAATTATTATTGCGATTACCGATTCAGAAGTCACATTTATTCAAGTCTTTTTCGAGGTGGTTTCGGCATTTGCAACTGTAGGATTATCAACTGGAATTACCGCGTCAATTTCATCAGCCGCGAAATTGACGCTAATTGTCACGATGTACATCGGGCGAGTCGGAATCCTGCTATTGATGTCAGCATTATTGGGCGATCCGATCCGCAGTCGGGTTCGATATCCAGAAGAAAATTTATTAGTTGGCTAGACCAAATTTTTAAGCTCGAATATGAATTTAACAACATTGAATTTATTTAGTGGTTCTCGAAAAGATTCCAAACAGTTTGCTGTCATCGGATTGGGTAGATTTGGTCGAGCGGTCTGTAGTGCTCTACACGATCTTGGATATGAAGTTTTGGGAATCGATAAAGATGCCAAACGAGTAGATGATATTTTAAACGATCGCTTAGTCAGTCATGCTTTACAGCTAGATTCAGTCGATCCGACCGCCCTCAAAGAAGCCGGAATTTATGAATTTGATACTGTAATTATCGCGATCGGCAGTTTCTTACAAGAGAGTATTATTACGACTCTCAATGTTAAACAGGGTGGCGTAAAACATGTAATTGCTAAAGCTTCTTCGAGCATACATGGAACACTCCTGACTAAAATTGGCGCAGATCGAGTCATCTATCCCGAACAGGAGGCAGGATATACACTAGCCAGATCGCTCACCACACCCCAAATCCTCGATCGGTTCGACCTCGATCCCGATCATAGTATTGTCGAAATAATTATTCCTCAACAATTTCATGGCAAAACATTGGGCGAACTGCAACTCCGCAATCGTTATGGAGTTAACGCGATCGCCTTGATTCATCAAGATAAATTTGAAATCAATCTTCATCCCGATTCCCTACTCGAACAAGGAAAAATACTCGTAGTAATTGGTGCTAATCAAGACATTAGTAAACTACCGATTCACAATTGATATTATGAATGGCCTAATTACATCAACTCAACGCTGGTTTGCCGATCCGTTAGTCGCTAAGTTCATTACGGCAATTATTGCAATTTTTATTATTACAATCGCGGTGCGGATCTTTCGCCGTTCGGTATCGAGATATGTTCAAGATCCCGATACTAGCTATCGCTTACGGAAAGTCGTGACATTCGTTGGCTATATAGCGATCGCGCTAATGATGACGATTGTCTTTAACGATCGATTAGGGCAATTAACAGTCGTCTTTGGGGTAGTGGGTGCGGGGGTAGCATTTGCCCTCCAGGAGGTAATTGCCAGCTTTGCGGGCTGGGTAGCGATTTCTTTAGGGCAATTTTACAAGACTGGCGATCGCGTCCAGCTTGGCGGCATCATGGGCGATGTGATTGATATCAGCCTGTTGCGAACTACAGTGATGGAGATTGGCGCGTGGGTGAAGGCAGATCAATACAATGGTAGAATCGTCCGCATTGCCAATAGTTTTGTATTCAAAGAACCCGTTTTCAACTATTCTGCTGATTTTCCCTTTGTCTGGGATGAAATTAATATTCCCGTCAAGTATGGCAGCGATCATCGTCTAGCGCGCACGCTGATCCAGCAAATTGCCGAGGAGGTTGTAGGAGAATATGTACCGCTGGCTAAAACAGAATGGAAAACGATGGTGCGTAAATATCTAATTGAAGATGCCAGAATCGAACCAATGATTTCGCTAGTCACC
>NZ_JBGSQZ010000243.1:0-2591 GCF_041737865.1 Chamaesiphon sp. | reverse complement strand
GGATTTGCTGTGGATTTTCTAAGACGGCTTCTACGAAAGAGATGGGGACTTTCCGTTTTTCCATCTCTTCCAGAGAGTGATTTGAAAACCTGAAACTCATCAGTCATCCCCTCCATTGTCTCTGCCCATGCGGTATTTAATGTCGTAGTTGATGATGAAGTCGAGTTCTTCGGCGGTAAAGCCGTAGTGTTGGGCAAGGACGCGATCGATTTCATCAATGATGGGTTTTGCTTCACGGGGCTTAAACTGCTCCATCTGAATTGCCCCCGTCTGACTATGATTTACGTTGATGTAAGCACTCGATAAATCTAGAGCTTTACAGAGTTTCTCAGATAGCTCAGATAAGTCTTCTCCATCCAAAGACAATGGAATTGGAAATGTTTTATAGTCCGATGGATTAAAGTCTCTACAATTTGTCCTAACTTGATAAAACCAGTAGAACAACGAACTATTTAAAACTGATAAAGCTCTTCCTCTAGATTTTTTATCGGAAAACGATATTAAACTTTCTCTAGTAGATGAAGATTCTTGCCCCTGACGTAGAAATTTTGGCGGTCTCGCTGTGATAGTGAACCAATGACCTACACCAGTGATTTTATAGTAAATGTTATCTTTAGTGGTAGTTGGCGAAATCCAGCTAGAAAAGGTGTTTTTACAAGAAATAATTTTTTCAATGATGTCAGATTCCAGGAAAGAACTGATTTTCGGAAAACATCCTAAATTAACGTGCTGGTTACTTTCTGAGTAAGAGAGAACTTGAAATAATCGTTCTCGTTCCTCTTTGTACCATTTCTCGTAAGGAGTTACATAGACCTTAGGTTCCTTATTTTTTAGTGACTTCTGTGATATTGAAATAGCTATTCGAGCGTGATTAATTCCATCAAAAAGTTTACTCGGTCGATCATCATAAGTACTGCATAAGACCATTGAGGAATTTTCTAACAATAGATTCCTAATCAATTTCATGCGTTGTGTTGACGAGAAAGGTCGCTGTACAACGAATCCAAGTAACGCAGAATCTTTCATTATTGCTAGAGACCGTTCCATGCAGATGGCATAGAGATTTCCACAAGATACTGTTGTTAGTCCTTGAATATCATATAAAGACTTTACTTTCGAGGACTCAATGTAGGGTGGATTACCAATAATCACATCAAACCCACCGCGATCGATAATGCTGTAAAACTCAATAAACCAGTGAAAAGGCTGATGGCTGTCTCGCCACTTCTCAAAGACAGCAGGTTTATCTGCATCAACACCATACTCTCTTGCCAGATAGCAATTTAATTCATCATTTAGTTCTGCCAATCGTCGCCGCAGTTCCTTCTTAGACTCTCGAAAATCGATCGCATTCATCCCAAATTCCGTTTGCATCTGCCGAAAGCGTTGAAAGGCGCGGTCTGCGAGTTCAGCTTTCTCATCAATGCGGCTGGCATCATCTTGAAAGTCTAGCTTGAGTTGTGCGCCGTCTTGCTTAATCGCTTTGCGTACTTCATCCAAACTGGCAAACCCCACCAGCGTATTTCCAGCCCGAATATTGAAGTCAATATCGGGCAAAGGTTCTAGCCCAAAGTTATCTTTTCTGGGTTGGGCTTCCATCTGCGCCACCAGCTTCAAAAATAGCCGCAGCTTACAAATTTCCGTCGCCTCCTCCATGATGTCAACGCCATAGAGGTTGTTGAGCATGATCGATTTCAGCACAAAATAACGCGGGTTGGGGTGCTTCGCCATCTCCGCCAGCGTGGTGCGAAACTTCTCATAGCGCGGCTTTGCATCTACCTCCCGCGACAGCCTCAAATCGTCCTCATCCACAAACCCCTGCATTCGCTCCAGACAAGCCGTGTAAAGCGGTTCCAAAATATTCAACGCCGCAAACAAAAACGCACCCGATCCACAAGTGGGGTCTAGTACCGAAACTTGCTCGATCGCCTGATAAAGCGCTTTCAGCAAATCCGAACTTTCACAGCTAGTAATCACATCCTGAGCAAATTGACGAATATCCAGGTTGTAAGTAATCAGATCATTGATTTGGGTGACTTCCCCCACTGCCAGCTTTTGCCGCAGTTCTAGACAGCGCTGACGACGGGCGACGTGTTCTCGCCAAGTTTCGGTCGGCAGCGCAAACCCTGCGGCTGCGGGCTTGTTCCACCCGCCCCGTTGCGACACATCCTCAATTCCAACCGCAATCTCGGCAGGTAATTCGAGATCAACACCTTGACGAACCGCTTCGTAAATGTAGCGATCGCCATTCTCCCGCAGCAATGCCCACAGTGCCCCATCCGGCTTAAACGCAATCTTGCAAGCTTTCTGAGCCGCATCAAACAAAAACGGAATAATCGTATTCTTGCTAATGTGTTCGGTGATATCTTCCTTGGTGTAGTACGCCCCCATTTGTTTTTGGTTGATGTACTTCTCAAAGATGTAGCCCAACACGTCGGGGTTAATTTCGTTTTGGTTACGGAGGGGGCGATCGTCTAGGTGCCAGTCATATTCATCAAAAAAGTTAAACACCGTCTCAAATGCCGCATCGGGAATTTGAATCGTCTCCTCGTACTTTTCCTCAAGCTGATGCACCTCAAATAAACCGCCAT
>NZ_JBGSQZ010000222.1:0-4279 GCF_041737865.1 Chamaesiphon sp. | reverse complement strand
GCAAGAACTCGAAGATAGCATTCTCGCCGCAGGAGAGGTAATTACCCCAGTTTTGTTACTGCGGGATACCAACGAACTAATTGATGGGGAGCGGCGGACTCGTGTAGCTTGCAAACTAAACATGGTGGTGAAGTACCGTCGTCTCGATGTTAGCGACGATGTAGCGGCTGATTATGTGACGTTGGTAAACATCAAAAGAACGGATCTCAACCCCATCGACGAGACTAATTCGGTTCTAGATACCATTGCTCGCAAATTAAATTTAGATAGTCGCGAAGCCGCTGCTACGTTAATCCGTCAAATTAAGAATGAGCTGGGCGGTCAAGTATCTAAGAATAACGTTATTCTTAAAGATACAGCTCAGACGATCGAAAGCTGTATTAAGCAATTTACTAAAGGTAGCTTGAGTTTAACCTCCTTTGCTAGCAATCGTCTCAAGCTATTGAATATTCCTGAAGAAATCAAATTAGCAATTTCTAGCGGGGAAGTTGATTATACCAAGGGTACTGAAATTGCCAAGATTAAGGATGAAAAAGAAAGAGAGAAGCTGCTAAAACGAACGATTGAAGAGGACTTGAGCATTCGGGATGTCAAGAAAATAGCAGCTTCAGTTAAACCATCAAAAAAATCTGGAGATAAAGATTCGAGTCATATAGAAAATCTCATTTACAATGAAAGTGGCGCACCCAAATCAGAACTCAAACCTCATCTGCCTGCAACCGAACCCGTTAATGAGTTAGAATCTGACATTAAAGAAGATCTAAGTGTCACAATTGAAGCAAAAAGCGAACTAATATTACATGCAATTAGAAATAAATCCCTGTCTTTGGAAACCACACGAGAGTTGAATCTAATGCTCGATCGAGTAATTCTGCTGTTGAATTAATTCACTAAGATTAAATGATTATTCAAGTTCACTCCAAGAAGGTAAAAAAATGTCCCGCCAATCAAACATTCTGACGATTATCAAAGCTGAAGATTTTCTATCGACTGAAGCCAAATCAGGTACCGTACTAGAACATACCGATACAAATAAAGCAAAAAAGGCTTCTTCAAAGAAGACCTCTGCTAAAAGTTTAGTGAGTACTGAATCGATTCCTGAATTAACTAATGAGACACCTTTAGGGAGTGGAACCGACCGGACTACTCAGAAAAAATCTAAAAAATATTGCTCTAAGGAAAAAGCTGCGGTGCTGCAAGCTACTGTTTCAGCAGTCAAAGACAACACACTGGTAGCAGCAGATCCTCAAATAGTTAAGAAAATTCTGCCACCGCTCCCAGAACGTACTCCAGCAGACGCTTACCATATAGTTACAAAATATAACTATCAGCGACAGAGCCGAAAAATATTCAAATTGTTACCGCCAGCAACATTAGATTGGATCGCCGAGCAAATGAAAACATGCACGGGTAGAGTGGCTGATAACTTAGCCGTCTATAAATGTCGGCTGTTTATGCCAAGCAAACTAATTGCAATTTTCTGTGAGGATTTAATAAAGGTATTATTTGCAAATCCTTCAATCGTCATTCCTACGTGGAATGTTTTGACAGATAACACCCTAACAATTCGCGCCAAACATCAAAAATTATCCGAAATTGGCTGGACGGTCGAGGCAATTCCTGAATGTCGCAAAGGAACTAGACCGAATTTTATAAAAATATATTTATTAGGTCAATTGCTAGAACATGGCATCGCTGATAACTAATTTACGTAAATAACTATGATGGATGTATAATTGCACACATGCTCAAAACTACGGCTGTGATTTAATGTGTTAAGCAATTAAATCCCAGACTTATTATGGAAACAACAAAATTAGAAGGTGATATTAAGCCTAACGATTCGATCGAAGCACGTCAATCTGAAAATAAAAAGGATTGGATTCTATCGCACGGATCTGAGCTGCTAAAGACATCTTTACTTGCTGGTTACAGTGTAAATCTTCGATACCTCGAAGAAAGATTGGCAATCGAGCATCCTGAATTTCTTCTGCCAACCGATATATATGTTAACCGAACTGACAGTCCTCCAAGTTTTTGTCTTGATGCTTGCAGTAAAGTCAATGGATCGTATTGCTCTAACAGTCGTTATCAAAAAGGTAAGTATTTTTTGACTCTAGATAATTATCTAGGCAAACATACTATTGTTAAGGAAATTACTGCTCCAGCTTCAACTTTAAATCTTCTTGAGATCGTTGAAGAAGAAGAGTTTGTTCTTGAGGTTAAAGGTGCCGATCGTGAACTAGATAGCTATGAGTGCGAAAAAAAGGACTGGATTTTCAGTTGTGGTTCGGATGTCCTTCAGCAATCCGTTCTCTATGGCTATGATTCAACCGATCGGTACGTTCGGGAACGGCTGGAAATCGAACACCCAGGATTCGATCGAGTAAATAAATCCGATTATCAAAGAGCTGATAGTCCGCCAGAATATTGTCTGCAAGCTTGCTTGAGTGAAGATAGCTCTTATTGTGCGGAGCAAAAACATTATCCCTACGGATATTATTTGACTGTTAATGACTACCTGGGCAGACACCAAATTGCCAAGGAAATCGTGGAGCCATCAACTAGTGCGATTGATAAAAGTTCGGAGCACGACAATGACTCAAGATCGAAAAAGTTACAGCGCAGTCATAAACCGTTGGCGATATTTCCTTTTGCTGCTGCTGTTGTTACTTGCTTTGCATTAATACCTTTTGCTGCTTATTATTTTACCTTTTCGCGGACTCGAAATCCTTACCCAATTTCAGAAGCAGCCTCAGATATCGAATCCGAGATAGTACAGCTACGTATTCAAAGAACCGGACTTCCTGAAGTCCCCTATAGTTCTAACAAAGAAGAACTATCCGCAGCAGTTAGAGAAGAGTTAAAGTCTTTGTCTAGTCAAGAATCTAGGATCGAGCAAGAAATGAAACTGAATCAAAAATTGCTAAAGGAGCTAAAGTCTAAACCATAAGTAAATACTGCCGATTTAACTTCACTTTTTTACAAGATAGTAATCTGTGACTATCCTACTTTCGATCGACAACAATTAACAAGCTAGAATTTAATCTAAAAAATAGATGATTCATCAACCTTTGCCCCAAATTCTAGCTGTTTACAGGGTGACATTTGGAGTTCTACTCTCCTGTAGCGCACTGCTTGCAGTTTACCAAACTTACTATAAACTTCATGACGAGGATTAAAGAAAGATTGAGTGAATTAAAGTCGCAGCTCGAAAATATTCATCTAGCTCAAACTTGCCGTTCTCATTTTGAAAATGGCACATCATAAGCTCGCAACATAAATTCCCAGGGTTTCCCAATCGCTTCTTAAATTCGCCAACAGTATTCGTATCCTGTAGCCATCGCAATTTGTAAGTCAATATCAACTATTAAAATACTAATGTCGCGTTTTGGCAATACGTTTTTATCTGCGTCAAAGCGCGATCGAGAGAATCAAAACCAAGCCAAGATAGATTTTATTCCTCATACTGTTTTTAGAAATCATTGCCACACATGATTTTAAGTGTTCGTTACCGACAGCATATATATCGTCAACTATTAGAAACGACGATAACGAACATTGAATCCTGCTGCATAAATAATCTGCTAGATCGATTGAGTTTACCTTTTTGTTGAAAAGCATACTTATAAGATAATTTCCTGAGACTATTTCTAGTTCGCAACAGTTGCCTTCAAGATCTTTGAAGTCATCGACCTGCGCTAAATACTTTCCACTATATCGATCGTGAAGTTCGCGGTAAAGATGGGTAGTTTCGGCTGAAGAAATAACTAAAATATTCATCCCAGATGCTATTAGCTCAGAAATTATTGAGGAAATTCTTTCGCGTTCTTGGTTATCTACTACCGCAATATTCCTAATATCTTTCAGAATAGTATCTTCCATATTCCTGCCTAGAGATTAAGGTAAATAGTCAGGGTGGTACGGAATATAACCCGTACTGCCCAATGCCTGAGTTGCCTCTCTCAACCACTTGTTCAGCCGCCTTTTTGATGGAGATGGCAACCAATCCGCCTTGAGAACATCCTCATAAGGAATATATTCGCTGAAAATCTTATTCTTAACCGACGGATCGACAATCATTTCAGGGAAAACAATCGACTTAAACCCATACTGCTCAAGGTATTTAGCAATCTGCTTATCCTGGTCGAACCATTTCCACTGAATATTTGTGGCAGCACCATGATTTAAGACTAAGACGTGGGGAATCTTGCCTTTGCTACTCTCTACTGAATCTTTAAAAAGCTGAAGTGATTCAGAAGTACCGTTCGTGACAAAG
>NZ_JBGSQZ010000182.1:0-7328 GCF_041737865.1 Chamaesiphon sp. | reverse complement strand
ACAGCTTTGGTTTTGGAATCGTCAAGGTTTGGGTAGATTGTTTGATTCATCTACAGGCTATAACTTTGCGGCTTTTGACGGCAAAAACCCATCGCCAGATGCCTCATGGATCGAGCGGTCGCGGCTGGAAGGAGTCGATACCTCTGGTCTAATTCCGGTCGTGCCCGATTTTGTCATCGAGTTACGATCGAAAACCGACTCGCTAAAGGATGTGCGAGCCAAGATGGAAGAGTATCGACGAGTAGGGGTACGCTTGGGTTGGTTGATTAATCCTCAACAGCGGCAGGTTGAGATTTACCGTCTAGGACAGGATGTAGAAGTGCTGCAATCCCCGACCAGTCTAGGCGGAGAGGATGTATTACCTGACTTTACGCTGGATCTAAGTTCGATTTTTTGATTCAAGCTATATATCCTTTCTCAAATATATCCTTTCTCAAATGATGAAAAGTCTATACATCAACGATTTGAGCATTATCCTGTTTAATTGTTTTGCTTTATCCTATCTTATTTTATTTAAAAGTAAAGTAGGATAGGTTTGAAGCAAGATAGGATAAAGGCTTGGATCGTCTCTGATCTTAATTGAAAAAGCATCTTGTCTTAAATAGATTTTGAATCTATTTAAGACATATCGATAGCTGGAGGAATAAATTATTTGGACAGAACTTGCAAATTAGAGTATAGTTTAGGATGAAGCAATAACCAATCTGTATTGATTTATTTATATACAGTTGCCAAAAAACCGCTGCTAGTTAGAGCTAGAGCGGCTTTGAGTGAAACCATTTTTGATTTCTAATCTGAACCGTGCTTACAACACGATTTAGATAGGAGTACTTTTAAACACATAAATACCCCTACATTATATCTCAAAAAATCCCGCTCCTCCAAGCAATTTAGCTCAAATCCTAGCGGCTCCACAACTACCGGAGTCATCATGTCAACGTACAACATCACAGAACATTTATCTGTCCTGACCCCAGTAAAAGGCTCGAAAACTAAGTATCATTGCCCTGCCTGCAATGGTCACAACCTAGATAGCAACAAGAGTACAGGTGCTTATAGCTGTTTTAATGGCTGTGTCTCAAAAGATATCCGAGCGGCTATAGACAAGCTAGAGGGTAAGCCTGAATGGAAACCAGAGCAAGATAACTGGGAGAAGCCAATCCGCACTCAATCTCGGAAAGATTACTTTTATCCTGACCGCGATGGCAACTCACTAATTAAAGTAGTGCGGATCGATCCTGGTGATGGAACGAAGAAAACCTTCCGCCAATATTACTGGACGGGTAGCCAATGGAAATCAGGCAACCCAAAGGAAATTAGACACCTTATCCCCATTTACAGATACAAAGAGGTTAGACAGGCGATTGGGCGTGGTGAGTTAATTTTCCACGTCGAAGGTGAAGCTACGGCTGATTTGCTATGGGCATTGAGTATTGCTGCTACAACTACTCTTGGAGGTTCGGGAGCCTATAGCGACTATGGGAATTACCAGGCGGACTTAGCAGGAGCGCGGATCGTCCAGACACCAGATCGAGATAGCAATGGACTAAAGTATATCGCTAACATCGAGCGGGACTTCTCTAGCCAAATCGAGGGCTACTACCTAGCAGGTACTCAAGGCTTATGGCGGAATCCACAAGGAGGTATGGACATTGGCGATGATATTTGCGACCACAATTTAACTAAAGAGCAAATTATAGCCAAAATTATTCCGATTGAGGCTATTGGTAATTACATCGATAGCAAGCGACAAAATAGTCCCCAAAATAATGAAGACGAAGAAAATACTCAGTTTTTACAAGTAAAGCTAGGGAATTTACTAGAAATCAAGGGGAAAAAAGCTCCGCAAATATTTCAAGATAATCTGGGAATATCTTTACAAGCAACGGCTAATAACTTTAATATTCCATTAGAAATACTTGAATTTTGCCTACTGCCGATTCTCTCCGCTCGAATCCCACCGGAAACCCGTTTATTAATTAATCCTGGGACTGACTATTCAGTACCAGCACTGCGGTGGTCTGCTCTGATTGGGGAAACTGGTACCAAGAAAAGTCCAGTATTGAAGGCTTTATTAGCTCCATTACTGAAGATTCAAAAACAGATTGCCGCTAAATACAAAGCTGAAAAAGATCTCTACGACCAAGATTATAGTCTCTGGAAAACTGAGAAAGTTGACAAGCGTGGGGAAGAACCGACCCTACCAGCACCAATGTTGGACTGTTATTTTTCCGATTTTACGATTGAGTCGATTGGGCAATCGATTAGCGATCGTCCAGATGATAGCTATTTAGTGTTTGTCGATGAGTTGGCCGGGTTCTTTAAGTCAATGGATGCCTATCGTAAAGGCGGGGGCGACCGTCAGAAATGGTTGGACTTATATAACGCTGGGGCATTGAAGATCAACCGCAAGGGGTCGCCGACTATTTTCTGTCCCCATACATCGGTCAGCATCTTAGGGGGGTTACAGCCGTCGGTATTGGCTCAGATGATTAAGGATGACTCTAGTGCGGAGGATGGGTTATGGAATCGATTTATGTTCTGTCGTCTGCCCCAGACTAAGACTGATGCGTTTAGTCATAATTCGATTTCTTTGTTTGAGTGCCTATTAGCACTCTATACAAATTTATCCTCGGCCCCAGTCATCGAACATATCCTCTCAGATGCGGCTAAGACGCTCTGGAAGGTGTGGCATGACGATGTAGAAGATCAAGTTATGGTAGAAGCTTCGGAGTTATTGAGAGGTACCTATGCTAAGGCTGAGGGGATTGCGGGTCGAAATGCGCTGATCGTTCACAGGGCGATTGCGGCACAACAAGGGGTTGTCCCAGAGCTAGCGATTAGTGGTGAGGTGATGGCGATGGCAATTGAGTGGACTCAGTGGGAGCTGGGGCAAACTTTACTCGAATATCAACGGTTGGGATTGACTGAAGATCCAGAGTTAAGCCGGATACTGCGATTTATCGATAAGTTTGAAGGGAAAGGATGGGTTAACGCGGTCGCTGTCCGTCCGTGGTGGAGTGGCAAGGTTAAACCACCCGTCCAAGAGATCAGATCGTTTATGACCAAGGTAGTCACATTGGGATCTGCGATCGATAACGGTGAAGCTCCAACGTCAGGAAAATATCAGATTTTAATTGATAGAAAAGGTAGTCATGTTAGTCATGTTTTACCTGAAAATGGCTCTGGGCAAGACATTGAATCGGTGACTACCCTTAGTCATAAAATTAGTCAGTCGGGAGATGAAACCGCTACACAGAGCCAGATTCAAAACATGACTACCGTTAGTCATAAAGTTAGTCATGTTTTGGCTAACTGCTCCACAACGGGAACTGAGAACGACGGTTCAGAGTATCGATCGTCAAACATGACTAACGGTAGTCATGTTTCCAAACCTGCGGATTTGCGTCATCCTGTCGATTCACTCGCCGAAAACATGACTAAGGGTAGTCATGACTTTAAAAGCTTACTAGTAAACGATTACAGCGAAAATGTGACTAACATGACTACCTTTTCTAGTGATAAAAACACGAGCGAGTTAGCCAACCTAGAATCGATGGCGGTAATTTTGGCAGATTTAGTTGAGTTGCCAGATGGGGCAGAGAAAAATAATCCGCTACCCCAAACCCTGTTAAAAGGAGATCGAGTTAAAAACAAGCAGACAGGAGAGGAGGGTGTAATAACGACCTGGGCTATAGGTCGCGCAAAAGCCACCATCCAATTTGACAATGGAGATCTATCGGGCTGGATATCACAGTCCGATCTGGTATTAGTGGAGCGTGGCTAGGATTACTTTCCCAGAAAACACCAATATATTGATGATATATTGGTGTGCAGTGACGCGGATCAAACGACAAGTAGTAGAGTATTTATCCCAAAATTCATCACGTCTTCACCGTGAAAAGAAGCTGAGGGGGTGACAAGCACCCCCTCAGCTTCAGTAAACAACAGTTTGAGCTTGCCAGACTCCAAAAATGCTTATCATCACAGTATTAGCACGATCTAAATTTTGTTGATATAAATCGATCTAATTATGGATGATAAATATCTGAGATTTTGATAAAAACTAAAATTTATGAGACCGCTGAAAATCAAAAAAATTGTTAACTCATTAGGCGTAATCTTGTTCGCAGAAATTATCCAAAAATTACAAGTAAATGAAGGGGATAGTATCTTAGCGATTGAAACGGCTGATGGTATCCACATTATTGCTAGCGATCCAGAATTCGAGTCAGGGATGGAGGCATATCGACAGGTTGTAAGTAAATATACACATGCCCTAAAAGAATTGGCAAAGTGACAATAATTAAATCTGTAAAGGTAAATGTTCTATGCTAATTATTCTATGCTAATTACCACTTGCAAGAAATATATCGATCTAGTCAACGAGTTTCCACCACGTCCGATCCGGACAGAGGAAGATTTTCAGGCTGTTCAGAAAGTTATAGATGCTTTGTTAGATGCAGAACAACTCAGTTTAGACCAACGAAAATATCTAAATTTATTAGGAAATATCGTTTATGAATATGAAGAAAAAACAGTTACAATTCCTAATCTTTATGGAGTGTAATTATTGAATACTTTCAGTCTTAATCAATCTCATGAAATTGTAATAATATATCAATTTACTGGCATGTTTGATATTATGAAGACAACATATATTTGGCTGGGGATACTTTCATTATTAGTCGGTGGTTCGATCTCGAATACGTTGGCGAAGCCTCTCGGTACGAGAATCGCAAATCCTTCAACTAAATTCGATCCTGTAACTGCACTAATGAAAAATATTGAGAATCCACCAGCTCGAAAAGGAGCAGCAATGCAAGTTGATGGAGTAAAATATGATTGTCATGCTACCGATTCATATCATTCAAAAACTCAAACGGCAGTTGATTTTCGGTGTTGGGTAATAAAGTAAGCTGTAATAGTTCAGAATTATCTAGACCAACCATAATCACGATCGATTTCACAATGTCGATCGCGCTCAGGCACTAGTTTCATTCTGACTCGCCCTCAAAAGCTGCTAACAAATCTGCTGGCAATGGTTCGTCAAAGTCGGCTGGAACAGTAAATAATCCCCGATCCCGACCTAAGCTTTGAAGGCGAGGTTTCGACTGTTTTAAGGGCACTAATTTAGCTACAGGCACCCCTCGGTTAGAAATAACGATCTCCTCTCCTAGTTCTACACAAGATAATAAGCGAGATAACTGGGTTTTCGCTTGATGGATATTGACAGTTTCCATAACTCGCTGATCCACAAACTAAGTTCACTAACTTAGTCTAACAATTGCGAGCGACTTTTTGGAGTTGATGTCACGATAAGCGGTAACAACAGTATTCTTATCGGGGCAGATCCAGATCTTGAGTAGTCTCAGTAGAGACGTGGGCATCAATGCCAGCAATCGACAGTAGGTGGACTAATTGCTTGACATAGAACCGATCGATCTCACCATTCATCAGATCGCTAATGCAAGATTGTGACTCATTAAAGAACACGGCTGTTTGAGCTTTTGTCCAGTTTTGAGAGCGGATGAATTTCCGTAAACTTATCATTAGATCGGCTCTAGCTTTCAAATCAGCAGCTTCTAGCGGCTCGAAACCTAAATCTTCAAATACATTGCCGCTGCCCTTGGTGACATCAACCATAATAGTTATCGACCCATAGTATAAATTTAAGATACCCGATGTAGGGGGAAACCTTTTCAATGGTGCTTGTCACCTCTTCAGGTATCCTACTTAACTTTACCAAGTAATTTTTCTTCGTAATCTAGTAAGTTGGCAGGTACTGTTTCACCTGCTTTTAGGCGTTTTTTTATCCACGATGCTGCTGACTTGAGCCGAGGCTCACGATCTACCAACGCTGAATCAAGTGCTTCGATCTCGTCAAATGTCACTCCATTATTCAGCTTTACTTTTGTAATTGACAATTCCAATGTCACACAACACCCACCAACAGTTCTGACCTGAGTGAGGTTTTGCTCCGCAAGTGCTTCACCCAACAAAGCTTTGAGTATTGTCTCTTCTTTTTCCAGTTGTAATCGTAGTGCTGATGCGGCGACGAGTAAATCTCCGATTTCACCGATTTCTTCAACTGTTTGCGGTAATTGGATTGGAGCGTAAGGTGTAGCTGCCAAAACATTTAACAAATTTACAGCAGCAAGACAATCGCCGATCGCGTCATGGTTGCCATTAAGCGGGGAGAATTTTTCATCACCTTCAATATCACGGCGCAAAATCATCAAACAAATTGGCTCGATATCGATTTGGCAGCCATTTTGGGCGAGGATTCGGCGATCGAAAGTGGCATTATAAATCACAATGCTTTCAACTCCCGACAAAATAGCCATAACATCTGGCAATACCTCGGCAATTGGTCTGGCATTGTGTTCGATTAGCCGCTCGATCGTAATGCCATTTTTTGCTGTAGCTGCTTTGCTAATACCCCGTTGAGGTTTTACATAGTGGTTGCAGATTACTTTTTTAGTGTGAGAAACGATCCCAATCTGGAGAATTTCGGCATCTTCTCCAACTCCAGAAGTTTCTAAATCTAGGAAGATGCAACCATCAGATAACAAAGATCTGACCTTTGCTATTGCAATATTTTTTCTCTTAGCGTTAATAATGTCCATAGAACTCTCAACAAAGTATAGTTTATTATCTATGTATGACAACATTATACTATGTGGTCATTCAGGCTGAAAAGGGCGATTTTAATGCTAGCTGGGGTTATTGTGCGGCTCAGATGGTTGCTGCCCAGAAATTTAATCGAGCGAAGGGACAGGAACTACCAATTTACGAGAGTGTCACCATAGGGACTTTCTGGCAGTTTCTCAAGCTGACTGGACAAGATTTGACGATTGATGTTACGGAGTATTCGCTCAACCCCATCGAGCGGATTCTCGGTATTTTGAAGTGGATAATAAATGGTAGTGAATAAACGCGATCGAGTGATCACTTCAGAAATGACCCTACAAACATAGGAGATTTAGATGAAATTAGCAGATTTATCAGCAGAGACAATTCAAAAGATTGGAAAAGTAAAATGGGATGGCATTTTTGAAAAGCATGAAGGGCCGTATGATTGGGATTGGGTATTTAAAACTGCCGAGAATAAAAATGATCTAGAGTTTTTCATAATTGACAATTGCCCAATTTTATTGCCGATCGATCCCGAACATTATGCCAATTTGGGGTTTTTTGTATTAATCCCCGAAAAGGGGGAATCAGCATATTTATAACTGAATGCTACTATTTTGCCCCTCTGGGATTTTCTTCTCTGAATTAGTCCATAACCGACAAGGGCTAAAGGTTTGAGAGAGTATCATTAC
>NZ_JBGSQZ010000181.1:0-2514 GCF_041737865.1 Chamaesiphon sp. | reverse complement strand
AGCCGCAAAGTTATAGCCTGTAGATGAATCAAACAATCTACCCAAACCTTGACGATTCCAAAACCAAAGCTGTCCGTTAAGGTCAGAATTTCTCTCACCAGTATCACCACCCGTTGGAGCCATAACGATTAATTCTCCATCCTTGGTTAACTCTAGTCGCAAGTCGCGATTTAGCTGACAGAGACGCTCGAACTCCTCTGATGTGACCCGCAGCTTTAAATCGGCAACGTTAAGCAATACTGGTTTGGCTTCTAGTGATTGCATAATACTCTATTGATATCTATAAGATATAATTTTAATATCAAAATGTCATTTTTGAAAAATCCTTTTAGCCTCAAAGATCTCCATCTTTTTTCAGCTTTTCAATCGCTGCGAGTAAAAACCAGCTCCGCCGACTACTTCTCGATCTACTGCGTACTTCCTCAATTTTATCAGCAATCTCTTCGGGGATTGTCATTACAAACTTAATTTCTTTCTTGTCTTCTTTGTTATCATCCTGCTCTCGCGCGACTGGGGGACTACCTGCATTAATTACTTTGTCGATCAGATCGGATTGCGGGACTAATGGAGCTTTCTTGATTGCCATAGTTTAATATACTCAGTATACTTCTTCAATATCTTTGAGGTATCATTTTAATATCAAAATGATACTAGAGACGATGATAGCAGTACAAGTACAGTGATTGCAACTCTGCGACTGCTTTCTTATCGACTGGCTTAATTTCTGGGACCGCTAGACCCATACCAAACGAGTTAGAAAATGATTTTCGATCTCCTATTTTGAGCGGTGCTAGTTCGATATGTGTAGTCTCGGTGATGATATCCATTGCATCTTGATTGTCAGATCCACCACCGAATGCACGATTGATAAAAGCTGCACATTTGAGATTGGGATTGATAGTTAAGACTTCGCCGACAACTTCAGAAACATTACCCAGCGTCCAGAGATCGACAGATCGGGGCTGCAAGGGGATTAGCAATAAGTCGGCAACAGATAGAGCGGCGCGTTGAGTCGTTGTATCCCTACCACCAACATCAACAATGATGTCCTCATATTCTGCGGTGAATTTTTGCAAACTGGTTCGGGTATCAGCTCCCGATACCCGAACATGACTCAGATTAGGGCTTTTGTCTGGATAATTTAGATCGCGTTGGGCTGCCCACATCGTTGTAGAGATCTGGTCATCTCCATCAGCAAGCAACACCTTGTGACGAGTCGATCGAGCCACCGCTAAATTGACCGCAATCGTACTTTTGCCAGCTCCGCCTTTAATGCCTCCGACCACAATAATCATACAGTTTGATACTAATACAATATTCATTATATTTCATTTTGATATCAAAACAATATTAATCCCAAATTCTAGTTAATAGACCAGCCATAGCTAGCGACCCGCCAACCCGTCGAGATCGCAGCGCATAGTTATAGATCCACCATTAAATTTCAGTTGCTTCGACATAATCACATTCTTCACAGCTAATCTGTCCTGCTTCATCTTGACTAAAATTGATCGAACCACAGACAGGGCAACAAATCTCGATCGATTCAGGCAGAAATTGTTCCTTAGTCGTTGAATCTGGCATTACTGTAGATTCTGGAGCTGGTTGTGAAGTGAACCGACGAAAATTGCGTGAAGGCATTCTACTTGAGGGGTTTGAGATCGGGGCATCAGAAGATTTACGTTGTCACAGATGGGTGCAATGACCCAATACGGCTTCATTTTAGATGGAGCCAATATTCAGGTGTTTGAAAAGAAACCGAAGGTTGTAGAGGCTCCTGCTGGGTAGTAGCTAGGAGGAATTAACCCTAAAATGAGAGTATCCCCGTTAGCTTCTAACTAACGGAGATACCATGCGGCGAGGGCACCGCCAAATCAAAAATACTTACCTAATATTATGACTCAATGTGCGATTCGTTGTAAGTGAATCACGGTATACAGCCCGTAAATAACCTTACCAAGCTGGCTACCAGACATGTAGCAAAATAAGGCTTGAACTGTCCAGTTGATATGGGTGCAAGCCCCATCATCTAAACTCAGGATTGACTCCTAATCTGCCCACACCGAATAGACTCGGAATTCTATAGAGTGAAGCTGGGATCAGGGCTGAATCAGACCAGAATTGCACTGGACACTGCGGCTAATAGGGAGTTCTCATGGTGAAACAGAGCCTAGAAAAGCAACCTACATAAAGGCAATCGCAATTCCGATGATTGACCTCGCCAGAGATTAGTATCCCGTCGCGTTTACTTGAGAACAGCGACTTGAGTAAGGGGTTCTGGCGGTTGAAGTGGCTACACCTAAAAGGACTATCAATCGACTAGACGGAACGAATAAAAACGTGTCTGAGGTCTTGAGGATGTCGATTCTCAAGTAGGGGTTTTTTGTATTAATCCCCGAAAAGGGGGAATCAGCATATTTATAACTGAATGCTACTATTTTGCCCCTCTGGGATTTTCTTCTCTGAATTAGTCCATAACCGACAAGGGCTAAAGGTTTGAGAGAGTATCATTAC
>NZ_JBGSQZ010000172.1:0-21051 GCF_041737865.1 Chamaesiphon sp. | reverse complement strand
TTAATGATGATGGATCTAATGTCCCATTCGGTGGGATTACTCATGCTACACAGACCACAGCATCGACTGAATTTTTACAAAGGTTTTGAGGCTGTAAATACCTTGGTGCCTTGGTGACAGCGGTGCTGTCACCCTCCAAGGTTTGTGAGTCTTATCTACAATAGGCATTTTTAGACATCTCGCAACCAATTCACCATTCAAGGCATCCATAAACGATGCCTCGAATCAAATCAAACTATTTGCCCGAAGCCCATTGTGGGGAAGTTTCTACACATCTTAACTAATCCGATCGGTATGACGATCGCCATCCTAACTGTCCGCTTTCGGTTTATAGGTAGAAATTACCTCTAATTCCTTGAGTTGTTTCAGATCTACACTTCCAGGTGCATTGGTGAGCAAACATCGTGCTTGTTGCGTCTTAGGAAAGGCGATGACATCGCGGATCGAGTCTTCACCAGCCAAGAGCATTACTAATCGATCGAGTCCGTAGGCAATCCCGCCGTGTGGCGGCGTACCATACTCAAAGGCTTCGAGTAAAAAGCCGAATTTATCATTAGCTTCCTCGGTGGATAATCCGATCGCGCTAAATACTTGTTCTTGGATTTCGCGTTGATGAATGCGGACACTTCCGCCGCCGATTTCGGTACCGTTGAAGATGATATCGTAGGCTTGAGCGCGGGCTGTTGTCAGATCGTTGATGTCGTCTGGATGGGGGGCGGTAAAGGGGTGATGGAGGGCTTCGAGTCGCTTTTCGTCGGCGTTGTACTCGAACATGGGGAAGTCAGTTACCCATAATAAATTGACTTTATTATCATCGATTAAACCGAGTTCTCGCCCGATGACTAATCGCAATCGATCGAGTGTTTTATTTACCATCGCGGCATCGCCAGCACCAAATAGTAGTAAGTCTCCAGGTTTGGCACCTGTGAGGGTGAGTAGCTGCTGTTTACTTGATGGGGATAGTGAGTCTTTGATTGCGCCGATCGTTTCGATTTCATTATCTTCGAGGACGCGGATATAAGCGACACCTTTTGCACCTGCTTCGGCGGCTTCTTTAAATAGGTTTCCACCTGGTTTAATGCGGACGTTGGAGATAGTTTGATTTCCGCCAGGGATTGGGAGGATTTTGACTACACCGCCACTGGCGATCGCCCCTGAAAATACTTTAAATTGGGAGTCTTTAAATATCTCGGAAACATTGACTAATTTCAGATCGAAGCGGGTATCGGGTTTATCACACCCGTAATCATCCATTGCTTGGGCGTACGTCATCCGAGGCAATGGCAGAGCTAATTCTATCCCCTTAATTTCTTTAAAGATCCGAGCGATTAATTCCTCATTTAGGTTGATAATCTCTTCCTGAGACATGAAACTCATTTCCATGTCCAACTGGGTAAATTCTGGCTGTCTATCTGCGCGTAAATCTTCATCGCGAAAACAGTGAGCGATCTGATAATAGCGATCGAATCCCGATACCATTAATAGCTGCTTGAATAGTTGCGGCGATTGGGGAAGTGCAAACCATTCGCCCAAATTTACCCGACTGGGCAAGATAAAATCTCTGGCACCCTCTGGAGTGGAGCGCGTCAGAATGGGAGTCTCGATCTCCATGAAATTAAACCGATCTTCCAAGCAGCGGCGGATAGTTTTGATGACCTGATGGCGGAGTTGGAGATTGGTACTCATCCGCTCCCGTCGTAAGTCGAGATAGCGGTACTTGAGGCGTAAATCCTCCCGCACGAACTCATTTTCGGTCTGGGATACCTGGAAGGGTAATTGCTTGTGAACGCGGTTGAGCACCTCAATTTGCTCGGCATAGACTTCGATTGCGCCTGTGGGAATGCGATCGTTGAGAGATTCTGCGGGACGGGAATAAACTCGTCCGGTAATTTTAACGACGTACTCACTGCGGAGTGTTTCGGCGAGATGATAAGTATCGGGAGTGCGAACTGGATCGCTAACAACCTGAACCGAACCAGATCGATCGCGTAAATGGAGAAAAATCACCCCCCCAAGATCGCGGCGACGATCTACCCATCCGCACAGAGTAATAGTTTCGCCAATTTGTTCGGTGCGGAGTGTGCCGCAATAATGGGTTCGCATATGCTTTGACTAAATCTAATTCGATGACAATTAATTTGAGCTTTATCTTATCCTGAAGCAACTCTGAACAGGAGTAAAATAGACTGTCTCTAATTATCTACCATTCCCTGTTCCCCAGATCCAAGCATGTTGATGTTATTAGGCGAGATTCATGTCTGGAGTGTAACTCTCAATTTAGAGCGCAACCGAGTTGACGAGTTTAGTCAATTTTTGACTACTCAGGAACGGCAACGTGCTGCTAAATTTATCAATCCCCTGCATGGAGATCGCTGGATCGTCGCACGGGGATATTTACGGCAGATTCTCAGTCAGTATCTAGATCTTACGCCAGCCCAGATCGTTTTCACCTATACTCAGCACGGGAAGCCTAAGCTTGAGGGGAGTCCGATTCAGTTTAATTTATCGCACTCTGGCGATCGAGCCGTATATGGCATTAGTCACAGTCCGATTGGGATCGATTTAGAGTACATTCACCCTTTACCTGCGGCGGATTTAGTCGATCGATTTTTTTCACCCGCCGAACAAGCCATTTTTCACAACTTGCCAATTGATATCCAATCAGCCGCTTTTTTTCATGCTTGGGTACAGAAAGAAGCCTATCTCAAAGCCTGCGGAACGGGACTTAGTACCCCATTAGACCAAATTGAAGTCTCGATCGATCCCCATACACCTGCGACGATTGTTTCCGCTCCCATAGGTGACATCTGGCAGATTCAGAAACTAGATATTCCCTCTGGATATGCAGGGGCGATCGTCATCGGTGGAGACGATGTTTCCCAGCAGCTACTACAGGAGCGAATTAAATATCGATCGATCTGCTAATCAACCGATCGTCTTGTCATCTTTCTGACGGGCTAACATATGCTCGAACTCCATTCCCGCAGCAACGCCAAATTGGATCGCTCCGAGAATCCAAAAGACCTCCAGCATAAATCCACCTTGATAGTCTTTGATTTGATTCCCCGCATAAGCAAACCACATATCCGCAATGTAGTAGCAAATAATCGCCTGTGCGTTTACCTGCCAAGCATTACTGAGCCGTCCACCCCAAAAACCTAAAATCATCACGATGGCTAGGGCAAATAAAACGACATCAGACCAGACATAAAAAGCATTTAAAGTCTGCCCGTAAGGCTTGAGCATCCCGTCGAAAAACATCACCCATCCAGGTGCATCTGGCTCAGGTTCGGCTGGCTGGGCAAGATCGGGAGCAGTTGCCATAGATGAAGCTGTTGTCGGCTCAATTTGGTTGGTAGAAGCAGACATAACTTGAACTGCGGCTGCCGAACTCATCGCTGGCGGTTTGAGAATCCAGATTACCAGCGTTGCGGCGTAGATAGATACTCCCACGACGATCGCCCATTGATATATATTCAACCGGACACGCTTGCTGGCGATCGCCATCAGCATGGCTAGCGACAGACAAATATAGAAAATCACAAAAAACGGATCGCCGAGCGAACCAGTTGAATTGAGGTGCCAGACTAATTCCCACGAACTAAAGAAGATATTGCCCACAAAGTAAGATATCAAAGCTATCCCGATTAGTAACCAAACTTGGCTGCCACTTGGCATTCTGCGGCTCAAGCCATTCCGAATACACAGTAACCCAGCCAATAAAGTTGGGACATTTTGGAGGAAATATGCTGTGAAGATGCGATACCAAAATGGTCTATCGGTACTTTCTGCCGAGCCGCTAAAAAACATGTAAGTAAATAACGATAAAGCTGCCCAGGCAAATGCCCAATAAGTGACGTTTTGTTTGCGCCACAGGTGTTCCGAGCGTTCGAGTGTTTTGGAGAGACCGAGCATATAATTTAGATGGTAATTAATAGAGATCGCTCATCTTATAGTTGTCAAACTAGCAATTTGAGTACGCGTTACTAGATACTAGTATTCCCAGTCATCTCTACAGATTGAATACTCGGCTAGACTCAAAATTAGATTTGTCCGATGATCTCTAACGATCGCTCGTTGCTATCGGTGTTGTAGGCGGCGATGGCGATCCCTAATTGATGTCGATTCCTCAGGAGCAACTTGCGTTAATTAAGCTTGGGATAGGAAATCTACCATTTTTTCGGATAAAGGAATACCCGCCAAAATTTCGGCAAATAGGTACTGTCCGTTGGGATTTACTTCTAAAAATACATACTCGCCATCTGGAGTCAGCCGTAGATCGATCGCGCCATAGATCAAACCCAGACGCTCTAATAATTGCTTGAGTTGACGATCGATCGTAGTGTCTAGAGTATGGGGATTGAAAGGTACATCGTGGTCGAATCGCCAATCTAGGGGAGAGTGACCTGTTTGAGATTCTATTTCTACTGGATATAATACGCCACCGATCGCTGTCACGCGAATATCTAATCTCGCCTCAATTTTTTCTTGGAATATTGCTGGACAATACTGCAAGCTACCTAATCTATCTAGATCGTTAGGTTGTAATGTTTTGGTACCAGTACTTTTACCTTTGCCTTCACCCATACCCTTGTAAATTAGTGGCATCCCTCGATCGGCAAAATCGATAACTTCTAACGGGTGATTGGTAATCAGTGTTTGGGGGATTTTCAAGCCCACTTGCTGGGCAATTTGCAGTTGACGACCTTTGGGTTTAGCTGCACGGTTGTGAGATGGTAAATTAACCCATTTAGCTGGAATAAAGCTTTCTAGCTGCTCGATAAACTGGAGCCATTCACAATTAATAAAAATTGTGTCAGACTCATCATCTGTTGGACTGGGAATTGGTGGTAATGCTCGCCGCCACCAGACTGACAAAATATCTTGAGATTCAACTACTTTTCCAGTTGAAGTTACTAATCTAAACCCGATGGTATCACCAACATTATAGGAAATTTGTAAGTTTTGGTTGAGATCGCGCAAGTCGATCCACTCAAACCAAATTTGCCGATCGGTCAACATTTTAGCAACTACCTGTGCATGAAGATCGTCAGCAGGAGAAATAATTAATACTAATTTCGATTTCATAATCTAATTTTATCGAGTAGGGAGCCATCGAAATTAAAATATCAACGATTGAAAGCTATCTATAGCTAGCTTTCAAGGTTTTTTCTAAGTAAAAGACTCCCCAATCAATCCGATTTAAAAGTCTAGAAAAGATTACATAACATCAGAGTCGCTATAACCACCGGAGCTATTTTTGCTACTGGTTCTAGGACGTTGTGACATCTCAGTGCCTAATTCAATACCGATTGATGCTAAGTATTGGTTTTCTTTTTCAACTACATTTAGATCGCCCTTCAAAATTTCTGCTGAATCTGGCAAAGACTGTCCACCCAAGATAAAAATATTACTATTTTTAGGGGCTACTTCAGTCGCTGCTTGAGCAGGATTATTGAATTGAGTCGAGGTAATTACAGTTAGCAAGCCAAGGAGAATAGCTGGTGTAAATTTGGACATTTTGTTACCTAATGATTGATTTGAAGGCTCTCGATGGAGTCTTGTCCACATTATTACATCCACTTATTTAAAATGTCCACTATTTGCTAAGCCCGTGTTGTTAAATTGCCAAATATAGATCGAAATAATTGAGCGATCGCTGAAAAGCCTGTGCCGTAAGTTTTTGAGAGATCGTTGTTCAAATAAAAAGTTGCTGTTACCGATCTGATTTTGATATTTTTAGAGGAGGTTCAAATAAACTTGTGACTTTTTTGTGACTTTTTGCCCGATCGAAATACGATCGTAAATCTTAGGTGACTTTTTAGTTACCTTTTAGTTACCTTTTCCTGTGAGCTACCGCTCGGATCTGGTGTCACAAACAGCTTCGATCTTCTGGTACATACGGTTCTACTATACTAAGGAAGACAGTGACATTCGATCGCCTTATTCAACAGGAGCACAATCGCCGTGACTAGTACACTCAATCGCCCTACAGTTCACACATTACCCAATGGATTGACCATCATTGCCGAACAGATGCCTGTTGAGGCGGTAAATCTGAACATCTATCTCAATGTAGGTTCTTTCCTAGAAACTGATGCGATTAACGGGATGGCGCACTTTTTAGAACATATGGTGTTCAAAGGTACTTCTAGACTAGCTGCGGGGGAATTCGAGCGACTGATAGAAGAACGCGGCGCGGTGACGAATGCGGCGACGAGTCACGACTATACCCATTACTACATCACTACTGCACCTAAAGATTTTGCAGCACTAGCACCACTCCAAATCGATGTTGTCACCAATCCGCGCATTCCTGATGATGATTTTGAACGCGAAAAATTGGTGGTACTCGAAGAGATTCGTAGGTCGCATGATAGTTCTTCCCGCCGGATCTATCAACAGGCGATCGAAGTGGCATTTGCTAAATTACCATATCGGCGTCCGGTACTCGGCCCAGAAGCTGTAATTGAGGGTGTGACACCCCAACAGATGCGCTATTTTCACGCTACCCATTATCAACCTACCGCGATGACGGCGGTGGCTGTGGGGAATCTACCTGTAGATGAGTTGATTAACATCGTTGCTGATGGTTTTGCATCTCAAAGTGGCAATATCCCGACTGCGGAATTTGTCGGCAAAAAGTCTCGTCCCGCGCCCGAACCTGCATTTGCACGAGTAGTCCGTCAAGAGCATATCGATCCCAGTCTCAAGCAGGCGAGATTGATTATGGTGTGGCGCGTACCTGGACTAGTGGATTTGTCCGAAACCTATCCTCTAGACATCTTAGCTGCGATCCTCGGATCGGGACGGACATCCCGCTTGGTGAAGGAATTGCGAGAAGAACGCCAACTGGTAAATAATATCAGCGTTAGCAATATGAGCAACCGGATTCAGGGGCTATTCTACCTCAGTGCCCAATTGCCGAGCGAAAATATCGCCCAAGTCGAGCAAATCATCACCGAGCACATTTCCCAACTCCAAACTACCCTCGTCACCGAAGCAGAAATCTCCCGCATCCGGCGTCAAGTTGCCAATCGGTATATATTTGGGACGGAAACACCTAGCGATCGAGCGGATCTGTATGGTTATTATCACTCGATCGTCGGCGATCTCTCCCCAGCCTTGAATTATCCCCAACAAATCCAATCTCTAGATGCGACAACGATCCAACTCGCTGCTCGTCATTATCTTTCCCCTACCGCTTATGGAGTAATCACAGTCAAACCAGAGTAAGCGATCGGGCGTTGCTTTTTGGCATGAAAGATGGGGGGACTGGGAGACTGGGGAAATCATACCTCGAATCAGCAACGCCAATAATCGATATCGATCGAGACAACATCTTTGACTCAATCTTTAGACCCAAACGGCGTTGAAATCGGCTCAATCTAGCCGATTACTGTATGATGGGCATTAAGAATTATTGATGTCAGCTACTCCATCTAGAGAGGTATCGCTATGTCCAATCCGATCGAGCTTGAAGGAAAAGTCTTTGTTCCGGCTGGTGAGTTAGATATCCCTGCTTGGGGGTGTGTTCTGATCGATCGGAACCAACCCACACTCACGCTCAAAGATGACGATCTATTTCTAATTACCGACACACTGGGAAATATTTCTGGCTGTTCGCAAGACGAAACGATCGCGAGTTTGGGCTTATTTTGTCGGGATACGCGTTTCTTGAGTCGGTTGGAGTTACAAATTGCTGGACGTTCGCCGATTTTGCTTACTTGCAATGCCGATAAAGGGTTCGCGCTATCGGCACTATGTACCAATCCGACGATCCCAAATATCAATGCCGAAACAATCAGTATTCAACGGGAACTAGTGCTCAATGGGAGTTTATTTGAAGAACTCACTATTTATAACTATAACACTACATCGGTTAGCTTTGAAATCAGCTTGAGCTTTGAGGCGGACTTTTCGGACTTATTCGAGATTCGGGGTTTTCATCGCAAACAACGGGGTGAACTACTCCATCGCGTCCAACCCGATGGGCAAGAGCGAACGACAGCTAATGAATTGACGCTGGCTTATCAGGGATTGGATGGAGCGATTTTAGAGTCACACATTCAGTTTGCACATCGTCTCCCTGACTATCTCAAAGGATATACCGCCATCTGGCAGATCGAGTTGGAATCTCATGCCAGTTGTCAGATCGGCTATCGCTTGCAAATGTTGATGAACAATCGCCCAGTCTCGCGGGTGAATAGCCCGATGGCACTGTTTCAAGCAAAAGCCGCCGAGATGATGGAAGAAGATGAATGGCGATCGCAAATCACCCAAATCCGTACCGATAATCCCGAAATCGATCGAGCGATCGAACGTGCAGAACAAGACATCTATTTATTGCGTCAGTCGTTCGATCTTACCAGCTCGACCCCCAATCATCCTGGTGCTAAAGCTACAGTACTATCTGCGGGCGTACCGTGGTTCTGTACCCTATTTGGACGGGATGCGATTATTGCTGCGAGTCAAATTCTGGTCTTAGATTCGACCATTGCCCGTGAAACCCTGATGGTACTGGCTCAATATCAGGGGAAAGTAGATGATGAGTGGCGGGAAGAACAGCCAGGGAAAATCCTCCATGAATTACGCACGGGGGAAATGGCTCGGTGTCAAGAGATTCCGCATACTCCCTATTATGGGACGGTAGATGCAACACCATTGTGGTTGATGCTATATGCCGAATATTATGCCTGGACTCATGATACCAAGACATTAGATCTATTGTGGGGAAATGCGCTAGCGGCGATGGCTTGGATCGATCGGATGTCGGCTGATACTGGATATCTGACCTACTTTCGCACCTCAGCACGGGGACTGGTAAACCAGGGTTGGAAAGACTCTGGCAATTGTATCGTCGATCGTCAGGGCAAGATTGCCACTGGCCCCATCACCCTGTGCGAAGTCCAAGCTTATGTCTATGCTGCCAAAATTCGGATGAGTGAACTGGCAAAAATTCGCCAAGAAACCGAACTCGCCACTCGCTGGCAGCAAGAAGCCCAGAGTCTGCGACAACGTTTCGATCGCGATTTCTGGATTACCGATCTCGATTTTCTCGCTCTGGCTCTCGATGGTGCGGGCAGACAGGTAAATAGTATCAGCTCCAATCCAGGTCAATGTCTCCAGCACGGACTTTTATATCCAGAAAAAGCCAAAAGCGTCGCCGAACGGTTGCGGGCACCAGATATGTTTAGTGGGTGGGGGATTCGGACACTCAGCAGTCAGTCGCCAGCTTACAATCCGATCGGCTATCATACCGGATCGGTCTGGCCGCATGACAATAGTTTGATTACGATGGGTTTACGCTCTGTCGGTGCCGTCGAACAAGCCCTAGAAGTCGCTCAAGGCATCTTGGATATGACCATTCATCAGCCTTACCACCGTCCCCCCGAACTGTTCTGTGGGTACGGACGGGTCGTCGGGCAAAGCCCGATTCAATATCCGGTCGCTTGTTCTCCCCAAGCCTGGGCAACTGGCACGATTTTTCAGTTGTTGCAAATGATGGTCAATTTAGTCCCCGATGCTCCGAGCAACTATCTGCGGATTCTCGATCCGGCTCTACCAGCGAGTATCAATCAACTCTCATTCAAAAATTTGCGCGTGGGAGCAACCTCGATCGATCTGGGTTTTACCCGCGAGCAGGATGCTGAAGGCGATCTCGTTCGGGCGACTACTTCCTGTCGCGTCCTCAAAAAGCGCGGTAATCTCCGCGTCACGATCGAAGCATAATTCTATTGCTACTATACTTTGCACGGTCATAATTTGAGGTTAGGGTGTGGGGTGTGGGGTGTGGGCTGTCGGGTATGGGGACATTATCGATAGATCGTGTTTTTATCAAAAGCGCAAGCTTTGACCGTGCCAAGTATATGTAGCGACAAGTTATTTGAGTCGATCTTCTTTACCCTCCTCTTACAGAACCCATTTGAGATCTTCCAGTGAGCAGCAAATCGGTATCCTAAGAGAATCTGAGGGTTGCGATTTTCCTAGTGTGGGCAGAACCCGGATCTGGGGGTTGTCTTGACGCACACAACCTGGAGGAAACCTCCAGGTTGATGCGTCGCTTTTTTATTCGGCGGCGGTTTTATTCGGAGGGAACTTCGTCTTGGCGTTTTTTATTCGGGGGAAACCCCCGAATAAAACGCCGTCGAATAAAAGAATCGACAAGACAGAAGATCTCAAATAGGTTCTAAAAGGGGAAGGAGTAAGGCCTCATTTAGACTGAGGTAAATAGATCGATTTAAATATTTCGACTAGAAGCTAGATTGCGATCGACTTGTGGGTACTTTAAGAATAACGCGATCGATTTGGCTGGCATAGCCGCCCAGAGTAGTCGGTCAAGTAAGTAAGATCTCAATTTTAGAATTGAACCAATTGGTATAACCAAATCGATTCTCATTCTGAGCGGCTCTGCCAACGAACTCTTGACCGAGTACCCCCATATCTTGGCTATCGCTGGCACAACAAGATCTCCCAAACTACACTATATTACGAGGTAAAGTCACATCGTGTGAATAAAAGCGGTAGAATTAGAAGCAAATAGCTAAATCCTTTACTTGCCCTGCAACTCAAGCGTTTCTCCGTTCGGAGCGGCTGCGTCACTGCACTAGCAATGGCTGGGCAAAATCATCTAGTTAAATCTAAATTTGAATCTGAGCTAGTCTGTCCTGGGCAATGGAAGCGTGATTCCCCCAAGGATATTATGCCGATCGAGAAAAGTATGTCAAGAGAAATGTTCCACTGGTGAGGCTCAATGAGCTACTGCGTAAACCCTGACTGTCCCCAACCTAAAAATCCGATCGATGCTTTCCTGTGCCAAGCCTGTGGCGCACGGTTGCTCGTACGCAATCGTTATCGCGTCACAAAATCACTGGGTCAAGGCGGCTTTGGTGCTACCTTTGTAGCGATCGATGTATCCCTTCCTGGCGAACCAATTTGCGTCATCAAGCAGCTTAGACCGAGCAACAACCACGAAAAGTTCTTACGGATGGCTAGAGAACTTTTCGAGCGGGAAGCTAGAACCTTAGGCAAAATCGGCAACCATCCCCAGATCCCGCGACTGCTGGACTTTTTTGAAGAACGTCGGAACTTTTACCTCGTCCAGGAATATGTCAGCGGACACACCATCCATCAAGAAGTTAAACAGATGGGACTGTTTAAAGAAGAAAAAATTCACGACTTCTTGATCGAAATACTCCCCGTCATTACCTATATCCACTCTCAGCAAGTCATCCACCGCGATATTAAACCCGCCAACATTTTGCGGCGCGAACAGGATAACAAACTAGTCTTGATTGACTTTGGAGCGGTCAAAAACTATGTCGCCCAAGTCGAAACTCCAGAAGGAGTAGAACAAGGCTCTAATACCCAATTTGCTGTAGGTACATCGGGTTATGCTCCACCCGAACAGTTGGCAATGCGACCGATCTTTGCCAGCGATATTTATGCTTTGGGCGTAACTTGTATCTACCTGATGACGGGGAGATCGCCCAAAGATATCGAGTACAATCCCTCAACTGGAGAAATGATGTGGCAAAACCATGTCAAGTTGAGCAAACACATGACTCAAGTATTGGGCAAAATGTTAGAGGTATCCGTTCGGTACCGCTATCAGTCAGTCGAAGAAGTCCAGCGGGCACTCCAAACAACCACAGTTGCCGCCGCTCCTCAGGCTGGATTGCCACCGCGTCCTGTCAACAGCCCCAAAAATCCCCTCCCATTAGGTCAAAGTCCCCTACCAGGAGTCCCGAATAATCCCAATGCTCCCCCCGCTCCCGCCACATCTGCTGCGAAACGAATGGCAGATAAGATCAGAGAACAAAGAGAGTCTCGCGATCCGACGAATATTAAAAATGGGGGCGAACCCAGCCGATTTGGTGCGGACATTCGCACGGGTATCGGTGTTCCGGCGATCCAACCGCCCCGACGGGAGCAATTAAAGCAAGACGCACAGAGCGTTCTAGCTGCATTCCGACGCGGACAAAGAAATTTTCACGAGCTAGATATCAGTGGTCTCGACCTCTCCAAAGCTCACCTGCCTGGGATCGGACTCAGTAATGCCAATTGTGCTTATATCAATCTTCAGGGCGCAAATTTAGCGGCTGGTAAATTTGACAAAGCCGATTTCAGTGGCGCGGTGCTGAAAGATACTGTGCTCAGTAAAGGTTATTTTAGCTATGCCAATCTCCAAAATGCCGATCTTCGTGGTGCGGATTTGAGTGAAGCTTATCTCAACTATGCCAATCTACATGGCGCGAATCTATGCGGGGCAAATTTGAAGGGTGTTAAAGTCACCGAAGAGCAGTTAAATCAGGCTAAAACTAATTTTATGACTGTCTTTCCCAATGGTAAGCGAGGTGGATTCTGGTAAGGTCGTGTTGAGATTTTGACACGATGGAGTATTTTCTAATCTTCAGTATTCGCTGGATGGGGCAATCGAGCGATTGTCCCAATTCGATTGGCTAGAAAGACGATCTATCTAGGCTCTTCGATACATAGCTAATAGTTCCACTGAGGATTGCCCCGCCCATCAATACACTAATTGCGGGTAGAAACAGCGGTTGCCAGAGGCTTTGCCAAACTAGCAAACCGAACGGTAGATGAAGATATTTGCCAACGATCGCAATGAGAAACCACACAAAACTAAATATCACAAAAAAGACATTAGCAGTCAGCAAGTTATTAATAAGATTTGAAATTTTAGCGATCATAATATTAGTTATTTGAGCTTTAAATTAATTGCAATCGATCGTCTAATCATTAGCTATCAATCGATTTGTAACCAGGCAGTCAGAGCAATTGCTAGGGCATCAGCAGCATCATCGGGGCGGGGAATTTTATCCAAAGCTAGCTCTCTAGCTACGGCAGCTTGGACTTCCGGCTTATTGGCATTGCCGTAACCCGCAACTGCTTGCTTGATTTGACTTGGGGTGAACTCCACCCAGGGAATTTGATGTTGAGCAATTACTAGCAAAATCACGCCTCGTGCTTGAGCGACTGGAATCGTATTTCCCATCTTATAGAAAAATAACTGTTCGATCGCCACTAAATCCGGTTTAATTTCGTCAAGCAAGCTGTGGAGGTCGTCGTAGATCGTCTGAAGTCTAGAACCAATCTCAGTCCGAGCCGGAGTTTGGATAATCCCAAAATCAATCATCGTCACTGTTGGCGGACGAGTATGTCGAGAAATAGAGATCGCGCCAAAGCCCAAACGGGCAAACCCTGGATCTAAGCCGAGAATCCTGGTAGTTGTCGTTAAATTAACCAAAAATTAATCTCAAACCTGTAATCTAATCATGAGTATTATGGCCAATAGTCCGGACACTTTTTCAGAAGGAGGCTGAAACCCCTGATTTCTCGTTAGTCATCTTCCGATAGAACAAGGCTGAAACCCTCATTCTATCTTTGGCGATCTAAAACTGTCCGAAGTATTGATGGCTAAACCTAGAGATTAAACCTTTACGATCGCAATTATAATCGGATTAAATGGGTAGATGAGGCATCCACTACTTACAGTTGAGGCGTGAGCCGAGTTATCGGTGTAGAAAAGCTACTTCCTGTGTGTCAAATTAGACACTTAGGGTAGGGGGGTGAATGGTGGATGGTTGATGGCGAAAAGTGCGGTCTTGGGGTCTCCCCAAGTAGAGCACCTTTTCAAGACAGTGAATGGTGAATGGCTTGCACTGTTGGCGATAGCCTGCCGTAGGCATAGTGTGAATGGTGGATGGTGAATGGCTTGCACTGTTGGCGATAGCCTGCCGTAGGCAAAGTGTGGACGTGATGTTTATTGCTTGAGTGGGAAGGGAGTAAGTAGCTGGAAGCACCAAATTTCAACTTACTCTTTCCGATCTGTCAGAGTACCTGTAAGATTGACTCATCTCAAGTCCATCCCCAAATTTAAAAATTCTCTTATTTTTAATCATAAAAATGATGTCGATCGGTCTGTTTAGACAAGCAGTCAGGAATTTAAGCCGCAGTGCTGGTACCTTGCCCTCAAACGGCAAATCTTCTAGTTTTAGGCGACTATTCCAATGGTTGTCGCCAGGAATTTTTGTCAAACGGTGGCTGTTGACAATTTACATCGGCGTACTGATGACGATTTTGGGTTTAGCGATTTGGCTCAAACTCACGCCAATTTTTTTGCTATTTCAGCTTGTAGATCGCATAATTGAGTTCTTAGCTAGGGTTGTCCCGCATTACTTATCAGGTCCAATCGTACTGGGTTGCGGTTTGTTCCTAGTATTTTGGGGGCACGGTCGTTCCCTCGGTGAAATCAGTAAAGTTTTACGTCCAGACGGCGAACAAACTCTCTTGGATATGCTCTGGGACAATCGCCGCCTGAATCGAGGTCCAAAAATTGTGGCGATTGGTGGTGGTACTGGCTTATCGACGCTGCTACGGGGCTTGAAACTCTATAGTGCAAATCTGACGGCGATCGTCACTGTGGCGGACGATGGCGGCTCTTCGGGGCGACTGCGGCGAGATTTTGGCGTCTTACCACCTGGAGATATCCGCAACTGTATTGCTGCACTGGCGGATGAAGAGAAGTTATTGACTGAGTTGTTTCAATATCGATTTGAAGCTGGCGATGGTTTGATCGGGCACAGCTTTGGAAATCTATTTTTGACAGCGATGTCGGAGATTACCGGAGATTTGGAACGAGCTGTGGTTGCTAGTTCTAAAGTATTGGCCATTCGCGGTCGAGTTTTACCTGCAACTTTGACAGATGTATCTCTGTGGGCGAGACTAGCTGATGGTCGGACGATCGAGGGCGAATCGAATATCGGTAAATCCAACGATCAAATTGTCGAAATTGGTTGCTCTCCAGCCAATCCTCCCGCACTACCTGCGGCGATCGCGGCAATCCAAGAGGCGGATTATATTATCATGGGGCCAGGGAGTCTATATACCAGCGTCATTTCCAATTTGCTAGTCCCCGAAATCGCCCAAGCAATAGCCATAAGGGAAGTTCCTCGGATTTATGTCTGTAATATTATGACTCAGCCTGGGGAAACAACTGGTTATACAGTCGCAGATCATATTGAAAGTATCGATCGTGCTTGCGGTCAAAGACTATTCGATGCAGTATTAGTACAGAAAAGTCCACCATCTACCGATTGCTTGCAGTATTATGCCGAAGAAAATTCTTATCCTGTGTTGCTCGATCGAGATGATGTAAAACAATTGGGGCGGAGCATCTTTGCTGTTAATGTGATGGAAGAAGATCCGAATAATCGTTATCTACGTCACAATTCGCGCCGTTTGGCTAAAGCCTTGATTCATTTTTACCGTCGCGCCCAGGATTCCTCGCCACATGGAAATGGCAAGGTAACACCATTGACGCGAGCTAAGTCAGCCCGATAGCCAGATGTTTTCTGTCAGCCCTTGACTAGTTGAAATCGATCGAATTATGAGCGAACGGATTGTCAGTTTACCAGATGCAAATGCTACCCATATATTGGGGATGGATCTGGGTAAGTCTTTGACAGCAGGTAGTGTATTGTTGTTGACAGGCGAGTTGGGTAGCGGCAAAACTACATTGGTTCAGGGTTTAGCCCAAGGCATGAATATTGTAGACTCGATCGTCAGTCCCACTTTTACGATTATTAATGAGTATTTTAGTGGTCGGTTGCCACTATATCATTTAGATCTTTATCGTCTGACATCTGCTGAGGTGGACGATATCCAGTTAGAATCTTATTGGTTGGGACTTGAAACCGAATTAGGAGTTGTCGCGATCGAATGGGCTGAGAGACTATCATATTTGCCCGCCAATTATCTCCGGCTCGAACTGACTTACGATCGCGTCGATGGCAGAATTGCTAAAATTTCAACGATTAGTTAGAAACTAGGGTAGAGGGTAGAGGGTAGCGATTCTAAATTGAGCCTTTGTTCTCCGACGGTTTAGCGGCTCGCCATAGGGCTTTGCCTACCTATGGCGAATGCTACTATCTACCCTCTACCCTCTACCCTCTCATCACAGTTAACCTCTGACTTTGGCAGGAGATCTAATTTAAGTAGGAATTAATTCTCCTGGACGTAATCGCGACCATTTGCCGCTATCTTTAGTGAAACTCAGACAACCGACGACATCCCATTCCATCTCGACACCATCATCGAGGGTGCGGATGTTGACATTGATACTGGGTTGGGTAGCTTCAAAGTCGGGTAGCGTAGTCAGATGCGCTTGCTGGTGTTGTTCTTCGACTGCATGATAGGTCGTACAGCGATCGACATATTCGCAATTGATACATATACACATAAGATTTTAGGGGTTAGGAACTAACCAATATCTTGTATTCTATGCAATTTTTAGACAATCTACCATTCGACCTAAATTTATTACCACCAGTGTATGTGGTGGGTGGAGCAGTACGAGATGCTTTGCTCATGCGGGTACGGGCGGAATTGGATTTGGATTTGGTCATTGCGGCTGGAGCGGTGGCGGTGGCGCGACAGTTGGCGACGGAATATCGAGCGGGTTTTGTATTGTTGGATGCCGAACGTCAGATTGCGCGGGTGGTATTTCCAGGGCTGACGGTAGATATCGCCCAACAGGATGGGGGTAGTATTACTGACGATCTGGCACGGCGCGACTATACAATCAATGCGATCGCTTATGACTTGCAAACAAAGGAGCTACTCGATCCGCTCAATGGCACTCAGGACATCCAGCAACGTATGTTGCGGATGGTTAGCAGAGATAACCTTATTAGCGATCCTTTACGGCTGCTCAGAGCCTATCGTCAGGGGGCGCAACTTAATTTTAAGATCGAGTCGGGTACTCGTCGGGCGATTCGGGAGTTAGTCCCCTTGCTGACTACTGTTGCGGCGGAAAGGGTGCTGATGGAGTTGCGTTATTTGTTGCAAGCACCTAGTAGCAGTCGATGGTTGGCGATGATGGTGGCGGACGATCTGTTGACAGGTTGGCTAGAAATACCTGTACGAGATGTTGTAGATAGATTGGCAAAGTTCGATCGAGCGTGTCAATTAATTCAACGATATTATCCCGCACTCGATCGCGAACTCGATCGAGCCTTACGCGATACGATGGCGATTTCTCGGAAGTCGCTGGGTAAATTCACGCTCTTATTATCACTAGATTTACAATTAGCTACAGCTCAGATGTTGCGGCTGACTTTTAGTTCGGCAGAAATTCAGGTAGTAACTACAGCAATTACCTATCTACCGCAACTACTAGGGACAGAGATGTCTCTCACAGAGCAATATTTTTGGTTTCAATCGGTGGGTAATAATTTTCCTCTGCTAGTTATATTAGCAATTACCGCTGGAGTCGAGCTAGTTGATTTAGTAACTTCGATCGATCGCTATCTCGATCCTCACAATCAAGTTGCACATCCAACTCCATTAGTGAGCGGACGCGATTTAGTTGAATCATTAAAAATCCCGCCCTCTCCGACGATCGGTAAACTCTTGACTGAAATCCAAATAGCGAGAATTTTGGGTAAAATATCTACATCAGCAGATGCGATCGAATTTGCTCGTGAGTGGATACTATCAATCGATACAGCGGTTCTCAGGAACATAGGGGACACTTGAAATCCTGTACCTCTTCCCAAATCAGGCTTTTGAAGATCGATGTACCCCATCAACCCGCAAACCGCTGTAAGGATAAAAAATGAGCCAAACTACCGCTATTACTGATGCCATTACAACGCTTTTAGCAGCCGAGCAGAGATTTAGCTTAATTAGGACTGAAGATCCCAATTTTTTCTCGGAATGGCAACAAGATTTACCAGAATTAACTTCAATCGATCGCACGCTCTTAGCAGATTTACGACGACGCTACATCTACCATCGCTCTGCGGGACAGTTACTAGAAAGTACGGTAACACTGCTCTTTGCCTCGCCATTATTAGCTCTTACTGGTTTTTACGATCCGCCATTTCGAGTTCGGGCTGAGGAGTCAGTTCGATTAGTCTTGCAGGATAGTGAAGAGGTTTTACAAGGCAGAATTGATGCTTTGGTCGTTTGCGATGCTGTATGGGTAATAATTTTGGAATCGAAGAAGACGATGTTGTCAATTTGGTCGGCTTTACCCCAAGCGTTGGCATATTTGATGGGTAATCCAAATCTAGAACGTCCATGTTTTGGAATGTTAACAAATGGTGATGAAATTTTATTTATCAAAGTAGACAAATCTGGATTACCACAATATGCTGTTTCAAGGGTATTCGCAACTTTAGGATCGGCAGAAGAATCGATCGATGTGCTGCGGATATTACGTCAAATTGGTCGAGAAGCTGGATGAAATTAGCTCCGATGTTACTTTAATAGTTTGGCTTGTTTAAATACATCATAAATAGTATCACCCACGATCGCACCGTATATCACCTGTGAACTCGCAGCTAGGGAGATCGTACAAATAAATGCAATTAGTGGCGACGCCATCCAATCCCCGTCAAACAAAAACACTGAGCCGATAATAATTACCGTTTTGACAACGCCACCGAGTACACCAGCGAGTAATTGTTCTCGATCCCAATCATGCCAAAGAGATCGCCAGTGCAGGCGTTGCCGCAATAAAGATTTTTGCCAATTGCCAATCATTCGTCCGTTAATACCACCCATGATGCCACCCACGATCGCTAAAATAATTAGTGCGGTGCCATCTTCATCCAATACTAATGTCTGGGTACCGAGATGAATTAACCTCCAGGTTAAAATATCGATCGGTAGTCCCACAACTGCTGTAAAAATCCACTGCCGATCGAGTGATGCGATCGTTTGCTTGAGCAAATGCCATTGGAGATATCCTTGAATTGCAGTACTCAAAAGATAACCTAATAATCTCAGTAGACAAATCGTCCTCAGACTATCGACCTGAAAGGAAAAGATCGTTAATGTAACAATTGCCTGAGTTGTAATTGCTAGAGCGATGGAACCAAAAACTTGAATTAGTAGCCACTGAGATAAAAAACTAGACTGGAGCTGCTTGGACATTTTAGATTATTTGAACAGTTGATAGTTGACAGCTTGCACTCAGCGAAGCCGTTGGCGATAGCCTGCCGTAGGCACAGTGTTGACAGCGAATCAAGACGAGGTTTTAGGATGGAGATTTAAACCCCTACTCTTTGTTAAAATATTCTGGCATTAGGTATTTTTTGAATATTTTTGATTAATCTTAACTTTGGATTACGAGAGGTTGGGCGATCGAAAGGGACAAGTACCAAGTATTTACCTAAATTCAACTCTATTTGTAATCGATATCCTACACGCTCTAATTCAGATTCCGATTGCCAATTTTGATGACTAGTAGATTTAGTTTTGGCGATTTGGATTCCCAGTACGTACGATCGATCTGCAAAAATTTGCATCGGCTTACATACTAAATATGCCCGTTCGATCGCTGAAAATTAACTAACTTCTAACAAATTTCTTTAATTAAGTCTGGTGCTAGATCGTGGGGGATAAATCGATCGGTATCCTTGATATTGCGTTCTAATTTCGATCGCCACTGTTTCGGTAAATGGTTTTGTCGCCACTCTAAATAAATATCTGCTGAGATTGGATCGGCTTGACAACTATAGAATCGATATAATTCCTCACAACTAGGTATGACTAGATCTGGCTCTAAAGCGATCGATCGTTCTAAATAAACACAACCGCTCAACTGTCCCCGATTGACGAGAATTTTACCTACCTGATAATTTGCGCGTGGATGACTTGGAGCTTGAGCGAGGATTTCTTGCCACATTTGTAAAGCCGATAAATCCCCGTGTAATTGAGTCACCAACTCAGCTTGAATGGTAGCTTCGCTGAGAGTTAAGGATTGCGTAGTAGCTTGGAGATTGAGAGTGGCTAAATATTCGCGCTGATACTCCGCTTGTTGATATTGCTGTCGCCATCTAGTTTTGCGACTCTCATACCAGCGCAGATCGAGTTCGGCGGCTAAATCTGCCAATCGATCGCCAAAAAAGTGTTCCGCAGCAGTCTGAAAAATGGGTGTGGGTGTCCAGGATTTGGGGATAGGATAGCCCATAGCCGCCAATCGATCGCTCAAACATGGGTGGGTATCATCGGTATCTGTGGCTTATGCCAGGATTAAATTTAGCCAAATCTGTGCGGTTTGAGGATCGAGGGGTTGACGCAAAGCCGCTAACATTTGCGTTACGACATCTGGGGGTGGTGTTTCACTACTCTGTGCTTGTCGATCGAGTTGACGGCTAAAATCCTCTTGGAGATAATACTGATAAATATAGGTTTGAATTAAGTCACTAGCCGCAATTTCTGGACTCGTCATTCGTTTTGCTAAAGCATCTGCGGCATACTCACGATCGCGAATCGATACAAAAGAATAGGCTTTGATGAGTGGTTCATACCAGCGAAAGAACCATTGAAAAACAACTAAATTACTATCGATCTCGAGCTGCTCCCATATCTGTCTCACCCGCAGAATGTACCCAGTAAAGATACTATCATGATTAGATAGATGTCCTAATTCATGTGCGAGTGTCGCTGTAAATTGCAAGGGAGTGAGCGACTGTAATAATGGTAAGCCAATCAGTAGATAATTGCGCTGCCAGCCACACCAACCGAGCTGCGATATTTGGCTGATGGCGGCATTGAAGTCATAATTGACTAGGACATGGTGAACTTTAGGGGTGTTTAACTTAACACTCAATTCATCGATCGAGCTAAAGAGTTCGGGAAAATCATGTCGCTGAATTTCGCGATCGCTAGGTGATGGAGAGTATACCCAAAAAGTGGCGATCGTCCCTAAACCAAATAGCATCGATAATTGGCGAGGATCTAAGGCAATTGTGTGATGTTGAGTCAGTTCAACCAGCCATCGTAATAACCATAAACTACTAAATAAAGTCAGACAAATCAGCCCCATATACCCATAGCCGATCGCGGCGATTGCAGCTACACGTAGTTGATAATTGGTAAGTAGGTAGGCGCAATTAAATATAAGATAGATGAGTTCCAATAAAGTCCCTGATGCCAGCACCTCTACGAATCATTCTTACTCCAGAAGAAGACCTAACACTAAAAGAACTGCGTCTGGCTCAGACAGTACCCCAGCGA
>NZ_JBGSQZ010000163.1:0-8554 GCF_041737865.1 Chamaesiphon sp. | reverse complement strand
GACATTTTCACGGCCAAGGCTCTTTTTAGTTCTCTGGGATCTGAATTGCTTTTAATCAAACCTTCCAGGCGGACGATCTTGTCAGATTTTTCTTGCTGTTTTATCAGGAGATTATCCATTGCTTAAATATAGTCGATCGAATATTTAATACTATTGTATTATAAAGCGTGCGAATCAAAGAGGATTGCTATATAGGTATCAAGATTTACGATTGAGGTCTATCTAAAGCCTAAAGCCTAAAGCCCAGAGCCTCAAAGCCTAAAGCCTAAAGCCTAAAGCCTAAAGTAGTGCAATCCCCACTCGCAGAGTGGATAGATTACCGTTGGTACGCGACGCGATCGGCTAAAATAAGACCAATATTTGTGACAAATTAGTCATACTAAGGGAAACAGCGGATGGGTAAAGTAGTAGGCATCGACCTGGGTACCACCAATTCAGTGGTAGCTGTGATGGAAGGTGGAAAACCAGTAGTAATCGCCAATGCCGAAGGTATGCGTACCACTCCCTCCGTCGTTGGTTTCAGCAAGGATGGCGAACGGCTCGTAGGGCAGATGGCACGGCGGCAAACAGAGCTGAACCCCCAGAATACTTTTTATGGGGTGAAACGCTTCATGGGGCGAAAATACGGCGAACTCAGCCCCAAATCAAAACAGGTGCCCTTTACCATCCGCAAGGATGAAGATGGCAATATCAAAATCAAATGTCCCAAGCAAAATCGGGAGTATGCTCCTGAAGAAATTTCGGCAATGATCTTGCAAAAACTAGCTGATGAAGCTAGTAGATATCTGGGCGAACCCGTTACAGGTGCCGTAATTACCGTACCTGCTTATTTTAACGATTCCCAACGCCAAGCGACCAAAAATGCGGGGAAAATTGCGGGATTAGATGTCCTGCGGATTTTGAATGAGCCGACGGCGGCATCACTGGCTTATGGATTGGATAAACGTCAAAGTGAGACGATTTTAGCCTTTGATTTAGGCGGCGGGACATTTGATGTGTCGGTGTTAGAAGTCGGGGATGGAGTCTTTCAGGTCAAGTCTACCAGTGGGGATGTTCAATTAGGAGGGATGGATTTCGATCGCAAGATCGTCGATTGGCTAGCAGAACAATTTCTCGCCGCCGAAAATATCGATCTTCGCAAAGAACGTCAATCCCTCCAACGGCTGACAGAAGCCGCTGAGAAAGCTAAAATCGAACTTTCTGGGGTGATGGTCACAGATATAAATCTCCCCTTCATCACCGCCACCGCAGATGGCCCCAAGCACATTGAGACACGGCTGACTCGCGCTCAATTTGAGGAACTCTGTAGCGATCTGATCGCTCGGCTCCGTGGGCCTGTCAAACGGGCGATGAGCGATGCTAATTTGATTGCTGATGATATCGATGAAGTCGTCCTAGTTGGTGGCTCGACGCGGATACCAGCGGTGCAGGAATTGGTGCGGAGCTTTATCAATAGACGACCCAACCAAAATGTCAATCCTGATGAGGTAGTCGCTGTAGGTGCGGCAATTAAAGCAGGGGTACTAGCTGGAGAAGTCAAAGATATCCTCTTGCTGGATGTCACTCCGCTCTCCCTGGGATTGGAAACTATTGGCGGTGTGATGAAAAAACTCATCCCGCGCAACACGACTATTCCCGTCCGTCGATCGGATATATTTTCGACATCGGAAAATAACCAAACGATGGTAGAAGTCCACATTGTTCAAGGCGAACGGGAAATGGCTAATGATAATAAATCCCTGGGAAGGTTTAAACTCACGGGTATTCCCCCCGCACCCAAAGGCATCCCGCAAGTTCAAGTCTCTTTGGATGTTGACGCGAATGGTATCCTCCAAGTCACGGCAATGGATCGCACCACCGGACGCGAACAAACGGTGACAATCCAAGGCGCGTCTGCGCTGGGTGAAATGGAAATTCAGCGGATGATTGATGAGGCTACTCAATTTGCAGCTAGCGACAAACAAAAACGCGAAAAAATCGATAAACGCAACCGCGCCGAAGCTTTGTCTTATCAAGCAGAACGCCAGTTACGAGAAGTCGCACTCGAATTTGGGATGCAGTTTGCCAACGCTCAACGGAAACAAATTGAAGGATTGGTAAGAGAAATACGGGAAGCTCTAGCTAATGGAGATGAGCGATTAATTGATGAAATAAAAAGCGAACTAGATGATGCGATCTACGATTTTACCCGTCAGGTGAAAATGCTCACAGAAGAGGAAGATAAAGGGATCTTCGGCACACTCAAAGATATCTTTGTTGGCGATGATGATGAATACAATTATCGCGATAACTACAATAACCGCGATGTCTACAATCCCTACGGCAACCAACGCGATCCTTACTTTGATAGTCGCAACAACGATTATCCTCCCTCTTATCCAAATCGAGGGGCACTCCCACCCCAAAACTACGACAGGGACTATAATCCACCCAGAGATCCCTATAGCGATCCCAATCGAGATTCACGTCGGGACAATCGGGCTAATCCGCGCAATAATTCTGCTCCCCAAGGACAAAACTATCGCGATGATGAACGGTATACTCGTGACGATCGCTATCCCAATCGTCAAGATGACAGTAATCCTCCCAACTCTCGTCGATCGCCAGATAATAACAAGATCGATCGATCTCGCCAGCGCGATGATGACTACCTAGACGATGTGCCCCAACCACGGCAAGATCGCTGGGAGGACGACCAAAATCCATCCCGTCGCGTAGATCCACGCACTCAAAGATCTTCAGATCGCCCCAATCCCGCCGATAGTCGTCAAAACAACCCACGCGAGATCCCACCCGAACAGCGACCCCGCTACCCAGCAGGATCGTCACCATCTGAAACCCGTCGTCAGCCTAACGATAGCCCTAATCGTCGCCCCGATCCCAACTCCCAGCCAATCCGCGATGATTGGGACGACGAGGACGATCAATGGTATTAAATTAGGGGTGAGGTTTGAGGTTTTAGGGTGAAGATAGGCTTTAGGGTTTAGGTCTTAGGCTTTAGGGTGAGGATAGGCTTTAGGCTTTAGGGCAAAGATTAGATCTTTTACGTTCGATCGCCCTAATTCCTTACCCTTCACTAGAATCAAAGACCAAAAACCAAAAACCTCATACCTAAAGCCTAAAGCCTAACATCTAACACCTAAAGCCTAAAGCCTAACTTATGCAAGATATTCGCAATTATTACGAGCTATTAGATGTGAAGCGGGATGCTTCCACTGATGATATCAAGCAGTCATTTCGGCGACTGGCGCGGAAATATCATCCAGATCTCAATCCTGGGGATAAAGCTGCTGAGGACAAGTTTAAAGATATTAGCGAAGCCTATGAGGTACTATCCGATCGATCCAAGCGATCGCAATATGATAAGTTTGCTGGTTTCTGGCGCAAGAAAAGCACCAAAGCTACTCCAAATCAGCCTAGGGAAACCGATGATGATGACTTTAGTGATGATTTTAATACCTTTATCGATCGACTATTAGGACGCAAAAAAGCATCGAGCAACGGTAATAATAATAGATCTTCAAATTCTGATACCCAAACAGACCGCAATCGGACTACCGAACGCCGAAATCCTCGCGGCTTTGCAGAAACAGATCGTCCGCGAGATCGCAACACCTTCGCCGAGGCTCAACCCTTGCTGCGTCCTAAAAATCTTGAAGCAGAACTCACTCTACCGCTCGATAAAGCCTACCTGGGCGGACGCGAGCGGATTACCATTCAAGAAGATGGTCGATCTCTAGAAGTAGACATGCCCCCAGGGATGATCTCAGGTCAAAAAATTCGCCTGCGCGGACAAGGAATCGCTGGCGGCGATCTCTATCTCAAAATCAATGTCGCACCACACCAATTTTTTAGACTCGAAGGGATCGATGTCTATTGTCAACTCCCAGTTACACCAGCCGAAGCCGTCTTAGGCGGCTTTGTCGAAGTGCCCACTTTGGATGGATTAGTAAAAATCAGTCTTCCTCAGAGTATTACCTCTGGGCAAAAGTTGCGTCTAGCTGGTAAGGGATTTCCAGGTGAAGACGCTCGGCGCGGCGATCAATTACTCGAAATCCAAATCGTTGTGCCGAAAAATGTTCTTCCCGCCGAACGCGAACTCTACCAAAAGTTACGCGACATCGAATCCTTTAATCCCCGCTTGGATTTTACTCTATCCTAGCAGCCTCTCAGACAATGATGATTTATCTGTAGGGTGTGTTAGCGATAGCGTAACGCACCATTGGCGGTTTTATTCGGTGCGTTACGCTATCGCTAACACACCCTACGAAAGCTCTCAACTACTACCCCACCATTCCATAAAATCAACCATAATCTGTTGATGTACCACACCTAACGGACGTTCCTCCCCAGCAATCGCCGAATAAGCAAATCCGGCTTCAATTTGAGCGGGACTAATCAATCCCAAATCCCAACCTTCAGTCAAAACTAATTTATCGATCGAGACAGTCAATGGCGCATAAAAAACATGCCTGATTACGCGATCGTCATTGTAACAGCCAAACTTGTGGGGATTAGTAATTTGATACCCGATTTCCTCAATTATTTCTCGCTCGACGGCAATCTCTGGTGTTTCCCCAACTTCAATATGCCCGCCGAATAAACCCCACAAACCTGGATAGAGAATCGTGGGAATATTATCCCGCAATTGCATCAAAAATTTACCTTCATGGGGCAGAATTGCGATCGCAACTTCTACAGGTGACTTATCGCTCATGGGGAGATAGCGTGTTGTTGAAGATCTGCTAATGACACAAATTTGAGAGCCGTATGATGAGTTGCAGCCAAGTCTACAGGCGGCGCAACCCCAGCTTCTAGAGCTTCTTTCCACCGCGTTGCACACAGACACCATTTATCACCTGGGTTTAAGCCAGGAAAACTGGAGCCAGGAACAGGTGTGCTCAGATCGTTGCCTTGGGATTTAGTATATGTCAAAAATTCAGCAGTGATTTGGGCGCAAATTACATGAGTGCCGCGATCTTGAGGCCCTGTAACACAAACTCCCGTCCGAAAGAATCCAGTCATGGGGGAGGTACAACAAGTCTGAAGTTCTGCGCCCAGTACATTTTGGTCGTTATTAGTATCCATAGCTCAAAATTGATTATCTATCTATATTAACCACCACCCACGATCGTCACAATTTCCAATCGATCGGCAGTTTTAATCTCTGTATTGTCCCAAAATTGACGATGCAAAATTTCCCCATTATATTCTACTGCTAGAAGTCGAGGATTCAACCCCATCTTGACTAATAACTGGGGTAAGGTTGTCTGCGGCAAACAGGTACACGCTTCACCATTTACTTGTAACTCGATCGACTCAATCATAAACCAAAAATTATAAACTACCCCGCTAGCCACTCAATCCTAAACCCTAAAACCTAAAACCTAAAGCCTATCCTCTACCCTCTACCCTCTACCCTCTACCCTCTATTCGCGGCACCCGATTCAAGATGGACAAACAATATTGAACTGCATGAGTAGGATTATCTGCTTCCATAATCGCCCGCACGATCGCGATTGCTGGGGCACCAGCTTGCAGGACATCATCAATATTAGTACTATCGATGCCACCGATCGCAAACCAAGGCACAGTCGCATTTTTGACTGCATGTTGAATGTATTCTAGTCCCGCCGCCGCTTTCCCAGCTTTAGTTGGAGTTTCATAGACTGGCCCTACTCCAATATAGTCTGCGCCTTCCTTCAACGCCAGAGCCATTTCCTCAGGGCTGGTTGTCGATCTACCGACAATGCGTTGCGATCCAAGGATTTGCCTAGCCAGAGCGATACTGATGTCTTGCTGCCCCAAATGCACCCCGTCAGCGTTGACAGCCAGAGCGAGATCGACTCGATCGTTGAGAATAAACAACGCCCCATAATTATGGCAGAGTTGACACATTGCTTGCGCGATCGCCAGTCGATCGACATCGTTACTCTGCTTATCACGATACTGAACTAAAGTCAAGCCACCTTGTAAAGCTGCTTCGACTCGCGCAAGTAAATCTGGGGCTGGAGATGTCACCAGATATAACCGAGCATTGGCGAGAATTTGGCGACGACGGTAGGCAAGTAAACTGCTCTCAAGGCTATAAACTCGGTACCGCATCTGTTTGCAACCGCTACTCATAGTCGATGATTGCAACTTGCCATATTCTTCGAGTACTCGCAATGCTTCTTGCACCCGACAAAAATTCGCTTGCAGCAGTTGCTCGATGCCCGTGCGCTGTTCCTCACGCGGATGACTGAGGGCGGTACCCACATCCCCTGTCGTATCTCTTGCCGAGCGAATCTGTGGCGTATGCCACATCCCCAATTCCTGGCGCATCTGCTTGCACTCATTTGCCATCGCTGTATCATTGAGCGCAAATCGGCACCATTCTTCAATAATGCGTAATCCTTCCCGCGCTCGATCGAAATTCGCATCTAAAATTCGCCAGACGGCTGGTTGGATTGAAGCTAGAGAAGTGTCACTCATAAGGGATGGTGGATGGTGGATGGTGGATGGCGATCGGTGGATGGTGGATATGGGCTAAACTCATTAGTGGTAAATATTTACAGGTCTTAAAGAAATTGAATTCTCCACGATCGACTGTTTTGATTCGCTATTCACCATCCACTATCTATTTTTTAGTAACTTTTGCTAAAGCATTTTCCAAATCTGCTAGTGAAGCAGCACCAGTGACGACTTCCCCATTGATGATAAATGTCGGTGTGCCATCAATACCCAGTTTACGCCCTAGTTTAAAATCCTCAACGATAAAATTATCAGCAATTTTGCGATCGGCATTAAACTTGTTGAGATCTAATTTTAAACCAGTGGCAGTTTCTAGATAAAAAGTTTCGCCTAATTTAGCTTGATTGGCAAATAAAGCATCATGATACTCCCAGAATTTCCCCTGCTTATTTGCAGCCCAAGCAGCACGAGCAGCAGGTAGAGCTTCGGGGTGAATTTGGGTAAGTGGAAAATGCTTGTAGACTAGGGTAACTTTATCCTTATGCTTCGCCATAAATTGCTTGACGCTTTTATCGGCTGTGGCGCAGAATGGGCATTGAAAATCCGAAAATTCTACCATGACGATTTTGCGATCGCTAGCTCCCATGACTGGAGCATCGCCGATTAGTGCCTTAGTATTTGTCCGAACTTGTTTAATCGCCTCGGCTTGAGCTTTTTGCTCCTTTGCTTGTTGCTCGATCGCATATTTCTGCAACACTTCAAACATTACTTCAGGATGTCTGCGGAGTACCTCTAGGATTTGTTTTTCTAGTTGAGAATTTACCTTGACTGATTGAGCGAGTAACATCTCACTTGTTGGCGTTTGTTGGCTCAAAAGATCGATCGAACCGCTATCGATCGAAGTAATCTGATTTGTAGCAATCTTCTCTCCTAGAGGCTGCGCGGACGCTTCACTTGATGGAATTGTAGATGTCTGAGCATTTGCGCTGACTGGCAATGAACTCAAAAATAAAGATGATAGTACTATTGATAAGATCGGAAATCGCCACAAATTGAGTAAGTAGTTCATTAAGTATCGGGGTTGATTTAAACAGTTGATAGTTGATAGTTGATAGTTGAAGCGAAGTGATTAGAACGGAGATTTAAACTCCGAAGCCATAGCTTCTGCTTTTCGGTAAATGATTAATAGTGCGAAATCAGAAGTTAGATCTAGATCGATCGTTCATAACAAACAGATGAGTAAACAATATTGACTCATCTATTTAGTTAGACTCTACTTATGATACTTGAATTCCATCGAACCTTTATAACCAGTCATTTTGGCAATCTCTTTTAAATCCTTTGTGCCTGGGTAAAACTTACCATCGATCGCCCAAGTGGGAAACATTTGAATATTCTTATCTTTACATAACTGTCGTTGAGAATTTTCACCATCTGCGGCACACTCAACATATGGTAACTTAGCCGCAGCAGTTGCGCCAAACAAAGATTTTTGTTGCTGGCAATGAGAGCACCAGTAAGCACCATAAAACTTGACATCGCTTGCAGCTAAATATTCGACTAAAGCAGTTTCTGCCGCTCCTGAGACTGTTTCGATCTTTGCACCTGCGGCAATGGAGTTACCACCAGACTGAGGAGGTTTCGGGGTGCTATTGGTGATTGGCTGCCCAGATAAAATAGTTTTTCCACTATTGGAGATCGATGGGCTGGCTTGAATTATGACTGGAGTAGTCAGGGCACCAATCGCCATCCCGATCGCGGTAGTTGACTGAAGTAGCTGCAATTTTGTAAGCATTCGGTAAATATTGAGTGATTATTAGCAACCTTAAAATATATAAACCATTTGTGTCGATCGCACAAGTTCCGAACCTATATAACAATCCTATTTGATTCACAAATATCATAGTACACTTGCTCCAAAGCTTGAATCTTTGAGAAATAACGGCTAGAGCTATTTTGATTTTTATACTGATGTACTAAAGCGATCTGCTTCTCATTTAGGATTGCTATACTCACATCTTGCACCAATTCATAGATACTATTACTGCCATAACCCCAAGGCGGGCATAAAGCCGCGCCCCTACACAATTAACCTGTAGGG
>NZ_JBGSQZ010000128.1:0-7659 GCF_041737865.1 Chamaesiphon sp. | reverse complement strand
TCTCCTACTAAAAATCAAAGAAGCAGGACTTGGAGACACATCGGCGATCGGGGCTTACATTTTCTACAATTTAATCTATGCTATTTCCTCTTATCCTCTAGGATCTTTAGCAGATAGAATTGGCATGAAAAAGATCTTAGTGTCGGGATTAATTCTATTTGCAATAGTTTATGTAGGCATGGCTTATGCCAACAGCAATTCAGCCTTCCTAGTTTTATTCGCTATTTATGGAGTATACGCAGCAGCGACAGAAGGAATTGCCAAAGCGTGGATTACGAATATTTGCCACCCAGATGATACAGCAACAGCGATCGGTACTTATACTGCATTTCAAAGTATTGCTACATTACTCGCGAGTTCTTTCGCTGGACTAATCTGGTTTTATGCTGGTGCATCCACAACATTTTTATTAAGTGGCATTATTGCGTTAGTTGTGGCGATCTATATTTCAAGATTCAGGAACTAGTCATCGAACGACTTGTCGTCGCGCTTGCGCTTCGAGTTCGGTAGAAATTGAAAAAGTGCAATCGATCGCACTAGACGTTTATTCTATTTATTGAGGTCATTGCGATGGTTCATCCTCACCAGCACAGTCATGTTCCTAAAACATATAATCGAGCCTTTTTAATCGGTACGAGTTTGAATATTGGCTTTGTATTAGTTGAAGCTTGGTTTGGATCGATTTCCCATTCATTAGCATTAATAGCAGATGCTGGACATAATCTCAGCGATGTTTTGGGACTATTGTTGGCGTGGGCAGCAAGTTATCTCGTCCAGCGTCCCCCCGATCGCAAGTATACTTACGGACTGCGACGTTCCTCAATTTTGGCAGCCTTACTAAATGCGATTCTGTTACTGTTAGCAATGGGGGGCATTGCTTGGGAAGCAATTCGTCGTTTGTCAGATCCCAGTCCTGTTGCTGGTGGTACGGTGATTTTGGTCGCAGGAATTGGGGTATTAATCAATACTATTACCGCCCTGTTATTTATGTCAGGACGAGAACGCGATCTCAATATTCGTGGTGCATTTCTGCATATGGCGGCTGATGCGCTGGTTTCAGTCGGAGTGGTGTTTGCTGGCATCGCGATTTTGCTGACAGGGTGGCTATGGCTCGATCCAGTTATTAGTTTGATTATCGTTGTGGTAATTGTATTTGGGACTTGGAATTTATTTAGAGAGGCTCTGGATCTAATCTTAGATGGAGTCCCCAAACAGATAGAGCCAATCGCAGTGCGGACTTTCTTGGATGAGTTACCAGGGGTGATACGAGTTCACGATCTGCATATCTGGGCGATGAGCACGACTGAAACCGCTCTCACAGCGCATTTAGTGATGCCGGAAGGATGTATGAGCGATCGATTTCTCACCGATACCTCAGCATCTCTCCACAGTTATTTTGGGATCGACCACTCAACACTACAAATCGAAACAGGTCATCCCGATTATCCCTGTCATTTAGAATCAGAGAGTCATGTTTAGGTAATATCGATGCTTTCTTACTAATGTAACCGCAGGACTGCTCTTAGCTGTGCCGATTGCTGGATTTATCAAACGGATTGCCGATAGATTTAGAAATACTTTGGAATAGACTAATCAGCGGTTTAAATCGTGCGAAATGTGGGTTCTATGATTTGTGTTTCATCCACAAAAATAATGCAATTAAACCGAAATAATTTCCTGAAGTTTCTCATCCAGTCAGAGCCAGGAAAACCAGCAATCGCGAATGGCTTGCGGGCTGCACTATCATTGGGAGTTCCGATGTTAATTGGGCAATTCATCGACCAAAGAGAAAGCGGCTTATTTGTGGGTTTAATCGCTTATTTTGTCAATTTAGCCAACGTTGCTGGCTCTTACCAGATTAAAGCTAGGGCGATGGCGATCGCCACTTTAGGCATCACCATCTCGGTATTTATCGGTACTCTGGTCGCTAGCATCCCCATCTTGGCTGTTATCCTGACATTTTTGTGGGGACTGGCTTCAGGTTTTGCGTCGCTGTACGGTAATACTGGTGCCAATGTCGGATTAGTAGTTGGGACATCCTTTATTTCCGCGATCGCGCTACCAGGAGACTTAAATGTAGCATTGATGCGATCGCTATTATGTCTCATTGCTGGTGGCTGGGCGATGCTACTTTCACTGGGACTGTGGCCGTTCAGACCTTATTACACGCTCAGAATTGTGGTAGCTGAATGTTTCAACGCGCTCTCTGACTATATTAAGACATTTGAAGGTGGATCGGTCACAACTGCAAATATTTTAGACGTTAGAAAAGCATTAGAAACCGCTCGTACTACTTTAGGCACAGCTCGCATTGGACAGTCGGCACAAAGTTGGATGGACGAGCAGCTACTCGTGCTAATTCAGGATGGAGATCGTTTGCTCGGCTCGGTAATTGCCCTCACAGAACTACTCGAAACTCACTCCCACCAACAGCAATATCTATCGGTTCGATACTTAATAGACGATGCCCTCACCCAAATGTCGATCGTGTTTCGATCGATCGCCAAAGTGATATCTGGTAAGTCTGCTAGCATCGATCTCGGTAATCTCAGCCGGATCTATGAGGCGTTGAAAGAACGACAAAATTTGCTGCGGGGTGCGCTAAAACAGTCCAGCGTGGGGATGGAAACAGACTACACACAGCTTGTGGCACTGGGTAGCTTAGTCCGAACGATCGCCAAACCGATCGAGCAACTACAATATACGGCTCAGTCGGCTAAATCGCTGCTAGAACCCAGCAACACCAGTCAACGTCATGCAGAACCGCTACTATTAATTAAAGCCGAACGGCAATCGCTGTTAAGTTTACTCAAGGAAAACTGCACTCTAGAATCGGCCATCTTTCGCCATGCGCTCCGGCTGGGGGTCAGTCTCAGTGTCGGTGTCATCTTGTATAGCATTACCAATTTACCAATGGGGTATTGGATTACGCTTACCACGATGCTAGTCCTCAAGCCGAACTTGGGCGGAACTTTTCAGCGATTTTTTCAGCGAGTTGGTGGGACAATTTTGGGAGCGGTAGTAGCCGCGATTATCTTGGTGGCGATCGCCAGTAAGCCGATTTTAGACATCATTATTGTCATCACAGTATTTTTTGGCGTTGCCCTAATTGGTTTCAACTATGGCTATTCAGTGGTGTCCTTGTCGATATTTATCTTGCTGATTACCGATACCAGTAATTCTACAGGTTGGCAATTTGCTGAGATTCGCGTGTTGAATACTTTAATTGGTGCGGGATTGGCATTCGCAAGTCATTACTTTATCTGGCCGAATTGGGAACGCGACAGGTTTCCCAGCCAACTCGCCACTGCCCTGAGAGAGTCCCAAACCTACTTTAATGATGTCATGTCTGTTTATGAGGGGACAGAGGCGTATGACGCGAGGATTATCGCGCAACGACGACAAACTGGACTGGCGATCGGCAATGCCCAAGCCTCATTCCAAGGATTGCTCCGCGAACCGAAAATGCACCCAGAATTAGTCGAACCAGGGATGACACTACTCGTATATCTAGGACGTTTTACCAGTGCCATCACAGTCTTAGCTGCACATCTCGAACACTTTAAATTGACGGTACCCCTGCCGGAATTAGCAACCTTTGTCCGCCAAATTTCGCTAGTTTTAGAGCAGTTGGCTGATGCAGTCGATCGGGAAATTATCCCACCACCTTTGCCCGATTTGGACACAATGCTGCAAAGAATTCAACCGCATTTACAAGCATTGCGAACAGCCCGAATGAGCGAATTAGAAATCCATAGAGGCAATACATCAACTCGTCAAGCAGTCATCGACTATAGCATTCTCGATTTGGAGATCGACCAAATTGTGCGACGGTTGGCGGCGATGCACTCAGCGATAGTCCGACTAAAACTTGCTGGCAATATTTAAACCAACAGATTACCGATTCTCCAAAAGAGCGACTGGATTCACTCGATCTCCAGAAATCTTTTCTAGGTGATTACCTGGTGGAACAGCTAATTCATCAATGGTAGTAACAAGTCCAATCGATCGGCAAGTATTTAGAGCTAAAATTAAGATAGTTTAGAGTTAGGCACCATGCACGGATTCCAAGACATCTTGATTTATGGACGACAGGCTACTTAAAAAATACCTTGAATACGCCCACACCGAAGAAGCCTATGCAGTTCTCTTTGTGAAGAAGCATCTTGCCCAAGCAAAAGGGCACTGGGTAGATATTGTCGATTGCCGACGCTATGAGATGTCCTCGGATAATTTACATTTCCGATTCGTCGTAGGTAGCCTGTATAAAAAAAGAATACAACCGCAATATACCCCCAAATCCGCGCACACTATTGATGGCAAATTTAATGAGCGCGGGTATTACTTGATGATGCGAGCCATAACGTGGGAAACCGCACACAAAGACATAGAGCAGCAGAAATCCAAGAGCGTGGCAGCGTCGAAATTCAAGATAACAGGTGTCAGCTACGATAAAAATCGAAACAACAAAGACTATTTTCGGGACGACGCACCACCAGAGATAAAGGCACTTGCAAAGAATCTTTACGACCGTACAAACCCACTGTGGGACAAGGCCATGCAATACATTAACGAACCGGATTTTGTTTATGAGGTAAGGCAGGTCTATATTATCTAGCTTAGGCGTTAGATGTCAATATTACTTACTAACTGGTCGATCGCGTAAGTAGTAGATTGCTATGACACGATTGCAATTGCTACTGTCAACTTTTAGATCGAAACCACCGTACAAATAACTTTTCCCCTTCAATCCAGATAAATATCAGTAAACTGCAACCAAAACAGACTCCCAGTTCAAATAAGCTCAAGGGATGAGTCCCAAAAAACGATCGCAATAGTGGAATATAAACCACCGCCAACTGCAATAGTATCGTGCCCAGAATCGCCCACAATAATAGTGGATTGCTAAATGGATTGATTTCGATAACTAGTTTATTCACAGAGCGTACAGCTAAAGCGTGACCCATTTGGGCGATACAGAGAGTAGTAAAGACGATCGTTTTCCAGGTATCGGGATCGCCAGGATAACCGACTGTGTGGGTGCGATCGAAAGCCCATTTCATCAACCCGATCGTGACGATCGCAAATACTAATCCAATCCTAATAATATACGCACCCAAACCCCTGGCAAAAATGCTTTCACTGGGTTGAAATGGTTCTCGCTGCATCACATCTGGCTCCCCTGGTTCCAATGCCAGAGCCAGCGCGGGAATCCCATCGGTGACTAGATTCATCCACAGAATTTGTAAGGGTGAGAGCGGCACACCACCCAAACCTATCAGCGGAGCGGCGGCGATGGTGAGGATTTCACCGATATTACTGCCGAGAATGTATTTGATAAACCTGCGAATATTGGTGTAGACAATCCGCCCTTCTTCAACTGCGGCGACGATCGAACTAAAATTATCATCTAACAGCACCATGTCGCTAGCTTCTTTGCTGACATCAGTACCCGTAATCCCCATTGCTACGCCGATATCTGCCTGTTTCAATGCGGGGGCATCATTCACCCCATCCCCTGTCATCGCGACTAGTTCGCCCTGTTGTTGTAAGGCTTTGACGATGCGTAATTTATGTTCGGGAGCGACACGGGCATAGACACTGACTCGATCGATCGCTTGTCCTAAAGCTGTATCGTCCATCTGCGCGATGTCGTTGCCGCTCACCACTTGGCTATCCGCTGGAGCAATGCCCAAATCGGTAGCAATCGCCCGCGCCGTCAAGGGATGATCGCCTGTAATCATCATCGTCCGAATTCCCGCAGTTTTACAGGTAGCAACAGCAGCACGAACTTCGGGGCGTGGGGCATCGAGCATTCCGACTAAACCGACCCAAATTAGTTCTGATTCGGCGTTATCTGCGTCAGGAAGGTGGGGGAAATAGCGATAGGCGAAACCTAAGACTCTCAGTCCTTGAGTCGCTAGACGGGCGTTTTGGTTGCGGATTGTTTGTCGATCGATCTCTGTCAATTCCACATACCGATCTTCGACGAGAGTATGGGTGGATCGATCGAGGATTGATTCGGGCGAGCCTTTGGCGAATAATAGGTAATATGGGGACTGTTCGCAGATGATGCTCATCCGCTGGCGACCGCTATCGAATGGATATTCTTGGACGCGAGGATAATTCTCGGCGGTTGCTTCAATTCCGGCTTTGTGAGCGAGTACGAGTAAAGCTCCCTCTGTCGGATCTCCCAAAATTTTCCACTGGTTATCGGCATATTGCAACACCGCATCATTGCAGAGAGCGCAGCCCCAGAGTAAGCCTTTTAAAGCTGGATCTGTGAGTGGCTCGATGGGTTTACCATTGAGTTGAAACTCACCATTAGGAATATAGCCCTCGCCCCCAATCTGATATTCAGCCGTTAAGGTAGCCACCTGTTGCACCACCATTTTATTTTGGGTGAGGGTGCCTGTTTTGTCAGAACAAATAATCGTCACCCCGCCGAGGGTTTCTACCGCAGGGAGTTTGCGGATTAGAGCTTGGCGTTTCACCATCCGCTGGGTACCCATTGCGAGGGTGATGGTAATGACGGCGGGTAATCCTTCGGGAACGACTGCTACAGCCACACTTAGGGAGGTTTTGACTAATTCTTTTAAAGTAGTCAGATTGAAGGAGCCTCGGAGCAAGTCGGGCAACATTCCGCCAATAATCGTGAGGGCGACAATTGCTAATGCTCCCATAACTAACACATTTCCCAGATGTGTCAATCTTTGTTGGAGGGAAGTCGGCTGATTTTTGACACCTTGTAATAGCGCGGCAATTTTACCGAGTTCGGTATTCATCCCTGTGGCGGTGACAACTGCAATCCCTCGCCCTGTCGTGATTTCAGTGCCTTGATAGACTAAGTTTACTCGATCGCCCAAAGGTGTATCGGCGGCTAATTCTGTCTCGGCGGTTTTACTACTAGCCGTGGCTTCCCCTGTGAGGGCGGATTCTCGAATTTGGAGTTGTACCGCCTCAAGTAGACGAGCATCTGCGGCGAGTTGATTTCCAGCTTCGAGATGAATCACATCTCCAGGTACTAATTCCCGCCCATCAATTTCACTAATCTTACTGTCACGCAGTACCCTCACCTTGGGTGCAGCCATGCGTTTGAGTGCGGCTAATGCTTGTTCGGCACGACTTTCTTGGAAATAGCCTAAAATCCCATTCAAGATGACGATCGATAGAATTGCGATCGTATCTTTAAATGGCAATCCACTCGTCTTTCCCGCCTGAATTTCTATGAAATCAAAGATACCAGAAACTACCGCCACAACCATCAACATTACCAACATAATATTGGTAAATTGTTCGAGGAGAATCTGCCACCATTGCCGACTAAGCGCAGCGACTAATTCATTTGCGCCAAATTCTTGCTGTCGATCGATTATTTGTCGATCGGTTAAACCTCTTCGATCGTCTGTTTCGAGTTGTGTCAACGTCTGAGCAATAGTCAGCGTCTGCCAAGTAGGTTTTAGCTCGGTAACTACTGGCAGCTTGCTTGTTTTAGGGTGAGTTAATAAGGATAAGGTCATAATTAGGGCTTGCTGAATAAGTCATACGATCGAGTGAGCGAATCTCGAAGCACGCTCACTCGAAGCGCGTCGTCTAGCGACGATCGCCAATGATAATTTTTAGTTAAGCTCAAAGGAGATACAAGCAAGATTTCTAATC
>NZ_JBGSQZ010000053.1:0-9499 GCF_041737865.1 Chamaesiphon sp. | reverse complement strand
GGCAGTTTCCAAGTATATTCATAGATAAATCGTGCCAGTTCGATCGGTAACGGAGTATCGTCTGTTTGTAATAGCACCAGCCGATAGCGATGTTGGCACAGCGAGTAGAGATCGGCGAACTGCTCGTAGATGAGTTGCTGCTCCCACGGCGCGAGCGTGGCAACGAAGGTTAAGTAATTATCGAAGATGAAGTTGCCCTCGATACTGACGTTACGGATGGAATCGAGTAGCAGCGGAAACGGCGAAGCGATCGCATCGTTGGCGTTGGCGTAGCCTCTCCCTTGGAGAATCGCAACATTCAAACGCCACCGCTGGCAGTCGCTCAAGTGAGTACTGACGATCCATTCGCGATCGAGGGGGTTACAGCGCACCAAGATTATCTGGTGCTGGGTCATTAGTTGGGTAAGGTCTGGTGGTGACATTATCGGTTCTGGGATACTTCGGGTTCTGGGAGGGATCTTTCGGGAGTGCCGCCGCTTGATGGGACTCGCACAGCTTCTTTTTCGCCACGAGTCGGAACGCTAACGCCTAGAGAGTTAGCAGGGGCAGAAGCTAATTCAGGCGAATCGTTACCGATATCTGGAGTGGAGTTGGACATGCTACCACTTGGCGCATTGCCAGCAGTGGCAGCTAATTCAGGTGTGTTATTTTTGGTCTTCGGCTTGGGTTTGGGTGTATTAGCACCTAGCGAGTTGCCAATATTCGGCGTGGGGTTGGGCGCGTTTTCCTGAGTGAGTGGGAGATATTGAGGATCTTTCGATCGAACGGCTACTTCAAGTTGTTGGGTTTCTTTAACTAGTTGAGGGTCGATGCCTCGTGCCGCCAAGACTCGATCGAGTGCTTTAGTAACGTTAGGATCGTTAAGTTTGGGATCTGGCTTAAATTTCCCATCTTTATCGAGTTCGCCAACCCGAACAGGTTTGTTACCTTCACTTGGGGTAACGAAGATAGAGCGCGTTCCTTTAGTAGTTTGACGATTGAGCTTGAATGTTGTCCCCTCAATATTTATGCTTTTGTAGCTTTTTGGTTTGACTCGATCGAATTCCGACTTTAGAACTCGATCGTAAATGACACTGGAAGTCTGCTGGAAGTCTACATCTGTTGTCGGTTCGGCGCGATCGAGCGTTTTGGCGATCGGGGATTGGGGTGAGACTGTAGTAGCCGATTGAGGTGGTTCTGGTACTAATTCAGGTTTAGAATCGGTTCTGGAAACTTTAGCCTCAACATCTGGACTTGCCGACATCCGTTTGGCGTAATTCGTAAGGTCGGTCAGTCCCTTTTCATCTTTAAGTTTGATGCTACTTAACAGTTCGGGATCGCGATCGTAAGCACTGTAAGTTACCACCGCTCGATCGTCTGTTTCAAACAGCTTTTTCCCGTCATATTCAATTAGCAGGTTCTCTCCCCCTGCGATAGTAGTTCCCTCTTTGCCATCCATCAGATCGAGAATGGCTTGGGCATCTTTTTGGGAGAGAGTCTTTTCAATGAAATTATTAGTTGAGTCGTAGCCGTATAAAACCTCAGTTTGATTATTTATCTGCTTCGGTCGTTCTAAATCCAATTCGCGATCCACCCCCGCAACGATATCTGGTAGATCTTTAATTAATTTTGATTCATCTCCGGCAAATCTAATCTTTCCCTGTTTGGCAAACAGTTTAGAATCTTTAGATTGAATATCTATCCCGCCGCCTCGAAATTTCTGAAAGTTATATTTAGTGCCATTTACCTCTAGATCGCGCTGGAAGTATTTCTGATTTGCCAGGAGGCTATTTAACCGCTCGATCGATTGCTCCGCCTGTTGCTTAGGGCTGAGATCGGGATGATTAGAATCTTTTCGGGTAACTTTAAATCCAGAATCCATAGTTGCTTCGGGTGAATTTGTCCGAGATACTTTAACCGATTCGACAGCAGGTGCTTCGCGAGTTACTTGTAGCGATTTAGCTTTGTTCTTCTCCCGATTAGATAATCGAACTAATGCTGCCATCATATTAGCAAGTGCGCTAGCTCCTACCTGGTTGAGCTGTTGAGATAATCGTTCTGACTGGCTATGAATTTCCTGCATAAGTTAGAAAGGAGCTTGATGGCAAGTATTTTTCTTGTTGTATGCAACCAGAGCGCAAATATCATCAGTTTTAAATGCTTTTGGTCGCCCATCGATCGTCAAACTTGTGAGAATATAGTACTTTTTATCTCCTTCAATATCGAAATCGATACTGAACCCTGCTGCCTCTAAAGACTGTTCGATATCGCTACCAAACACACAAAAACGATCGACACCAGTTATCGGATCTGGTTCGATAAATATATTGCAAATATCTAAACTGCTATTCCAATCGACAATAGCCTGAACTCCTGACGGTGACAGATCGACAATTTCATCTTTGACAAAATGTGGCGGGACAAAATATAGTTTCTCTGGATCGAGCGGCAGACCTAAATATTCAGCTAGAGGACAGTCATAAAAATTAGCATATCCAGCTTTTTCGACGATATCGATCGCGTATTGTCCCTTTACATACAAAGGTTGCCCGACATACTCGCCATCATGCACGATCTCTTGTCCGTCACGATCGCACAGCCAGCCAAAAAACACCTCACATCGCTCGTTAAACTCACTTTCTTGATTTATATCCTCAAGTTGTTTGATGTGACTATTGTAAATAGCCATACCGATCGGACATTCTATTAAAGTGCGATTGGCAACCAAATCGTGGAAATAGATCGGTCGATCGTTTAAATGGATCGAGATATATGTTTGTGATAATAGCGGATCGCGATCGACATAAAAAGTACTGCCACAATCTAGGGCAAATAGACATTGCTTGTCGGTTCTAACGTAAATTCGATCGTAAGTTGATGGAGCAGTTAGCATAAATTCAAGGTGAGTAAAAATATGACAGCCGTAAGCCTAATCCCCGCCAACAGCTTGAGATAATATCTAGAGATTCGCGCCCGTAGCGGCGGGGATGGGCGGCGGCGGTCGGTCGGGCGACGATCTGTTGTAATTTAAGAGTCTACCGAGATCGGCATAAGTTAGGGGTTTGAGTTCGTCTTTAACCATTAAATCTGCGGGTATCAGGTATTTTTTCTCCTCTTCAATTCCATACTCAGTTATGTCGAAACCAGAAGCTTGAAAACAATTTATGAGGTCGCTACCAATAACATGTAATGGATTGGAATTAGATATTGAATCTTCTGTTACTGCGTCGTTACTTAATGGTAATAGCCGCTCTAGAATTTGCGTGTATCGTAATAATTCCTGGCTAAAATCGATTTGTGAGGAGCGCGATCGCTCGTTAATTATAAATTCTCGAATTGCGTTGTAATCTTCAACCGATCGCTCTTTAAAAGCTTTACTCTGCTCTGGATCGTAACTAAACTGATGAAGAAACGGGATGCTAACATTATCTTTATCCCCCGTCCCTGGAGATTGAATGATACATTTACCTTTGGGAAATTGAGCGATAACATGAGCTTCGATCAACGGCTTTTTATGTAACTGGTCGTTCACCGACCGACTGTTACCGCTATTTTTACCGAAGTTATAAGACTTAGAGTTTGACTTTAATTCGAGTTCTTCCTCTCCAAAAGCCTGCGAGAGAGCGCGTTCGGTATCCGGATCGCCAGGGTTAAACCATGCTTTAGTATTGCAATTAGTTAAAAAGCCTCTAGCTCGATCTTTGCCGTAGATAGCATCTAACTGACTGAGATATTGCGTACCGATGATAATGGACGAGCCGTTATAACGATCGACAGCCAACCATTTTAGAACGATGGGTAAATTCAGTAAATGGAATTCGTCGAGACTGACCACGAGTGGCTCTTGTCTCCCAGCTCTGAGGTTATAAGCGACGACTTGGTGGATTGCCATCGCAATCAATGGCACGGTACTAGCTACGTTGTCGGGATCGAGCGTGAAGACGACCATCTGCTTGCCATCGACCTTGAGCGGATCTTGAGGATCGAAACCTGGAAAAGTTGTTTTACCGCAAAAAGTCGAGAGATAATTGGGGATTACTAATGGAGCCAACATTTTAATCGCAGTGGCTAAAATACTGCCTTCGGGACCACGACCATCTTTACTTCTAGTCGAAGTCAGAATTGCAAACTCAGAGTAGATCCAAGGATCGATGGTGTCGCGACCATCTAGCAATCGCTTGGATAAGTTTGATAATTTGAGGATCTGATTCACCATTAAAATATTGGCTAGCAGTGGATCTCCTTCAATTTTCGCAACCCATTTAGCCAGTAAGAAGGCACCAGATAGAACCGAAGATCCCGCAGGATCGAAGAATGAGTCTTTTTTGGTGTCTTTCTCGCTGGTATTGTCGATGAGAACCGCTACGCGCTCCCGTGCTCCAGCAACATCTCGCTCGTCTTTAATCGAATCAAAAGTATTGAAAGTGTTAGAAATTCGATCGCCTGGAGCTAGCACCCTAACTTCGTAACCATGCCTCAGAGCCAGAGGAATTAATGTCTCAGATTGACCGCCACGACCTTTGCCATCGAATAAAGCGATCGACATTCCCTGGGCGATCGCCGAATGTAGGCAAGGATTGATGATATTGTCAGTCTTGCCACAACCAGTACCACCGCAGGTAAATAGCCCGCGATTGATTTCTGGAAACATGATATTCGTGCCAGACTTTCGCCCCAAAACCCGATCTAGGGAGCTTACTGGCGCACCGATCGGTTCGGTAATATAGTAGGCAGCATTATCGAACTTACGCTTGGCGATCGCCATTTTAGCCAGCTTGCGGCACCGTTGGATCTCGCATGGGGTCGCCCACCTTGCAGTAGCAGTTTTCCCTTTTTTCCCGTTTCTGCCGTGAATCGTACTGAGAATGACGAAAAGAACCCCTAGCCCCAGAATACTCATCAGGGAAGGATCGAACTTCGCTATTTTCGGAAACGGAATGGGGGTCTGGCTAACTTGGTTTACAGATTTCATAATCATCGATCGAGTTATTTAATGGTTGTCGGGTATTAAAGCAGCCTTTTTTATTAACAGATGAAAATGGGAACGATTTGTCTGGTAGGTCGATTAACTGCAATGAAGCGGCATGTTTATCGCGCTCGTCTACCACCACATGCAGGCAACCCGCTTTTCCACAAGTTTGAGGAAAATTAAACCGATAAATCGTGAACGTGGTTCCGCCACTTTCGATCTGCGCTGCGAGAAGCTTCTTAGCAACTTGTGAGGCAACAAAGCTTTTAGAAGTGTAAACACTGCGATCGACTAGTTGCTCTATTTCCTTGGTTGATTTGATATCTGTTGCGATCGAATATAAACCCTTCACCGGATCGTGAAATTTATCTTTAATCCAGTTGGCTAATTGGGTTGTCAAACAAACACCAATTACAGACAACAGTAAGGCTAATGGTAATATCGATTTGATTTTCTTAAAACTCCTCATTGAGGGTCTGACCTCCAGAATGGTTTTTTTAGACTGGATAACGGTTAGCAGTGGGTAATTTAGCCTGTCGATCGAAATAGATATTTAAAGTCGGACTATATGAGTTCTTAGTAGCCGACCCAAACAATGCTACTTTGTCATATCCAATCATCGATGTAGAAGGTGTTGTGAATGATGGGGTGGGGTTTGAAGCTACCACTGGAGGTGATGGAACCGATGGCGATGGAACCGATGGAATCGTTGGCGATGGAAATAATTTATTTGCTACGGGCTTAACCTTCATCGGTAGCAGCAAATTGGCTTGCTGTTCATTCGCTGGGAGCGGTAGGGGTAAGGGCAGAAAATAAGGTGTAGCTTGACGACCAAGAAGGAAAACATCGTAACAGATGCGGAAATTGAGTGTTTGTTGGATCGTTCCGCCTTTGACATTAGGGGACTCCGCAGACCACTTAGATCCGCAGCCATTAATCCCGATATATGGAACTTCAAACCCTGAAGGTTCCCGAAGCCCAGCGGCAGTAGTTATATCTCCGAGTAATCCTTCACCACCCTTGAGCCGTAAGCCAATTGGTGAAATCGTTCCGTTGTAAGGGTTTAAATCACTGTCGGAAGCTATAGCACTGAGTAGTTCGACTGCATCACAGTTTTTGCAAGGGGCGTTTGGCTCTTTGTTGCTTCCAGCGGCAACTTTGTCGCCATTAGCGACACTTAATTCTTTTTGCCCTGAATGGAGGAGATCGAATTTCATTACTACCATCGTGTTAGGAATGGCATCGATCTTGACAAATTTATCCCAAGTTAGATCGGAAACGCCAGGAAGATCGCTCACATATACTGTCAGATCGTCAGCATCTAGCGGCGGTTTGCCGATACCTGGATAGTCACTGTATGGAGTTGTCGTTACACCAGGGAGATTTGACGTTGGAGTAGCAGCTAAAACGTCCGCAGGTAGGGAAACTTTACCTAGAGGATTATTAGCAACATCACCGATAGATTTACTGGGATCGGCAGCACCCCAGCTCGGAAAAACATCTCCAACCTTTAATTTGGCAAGTTGAGGATTTGCCGCGACAACCGAGGCAAAAGGCAATTTGCCAAAAAAGGGTAGGGACGTTAATTTAGTGTTGGCAAAGGCATTTGGATCGCCCCCAGATGCAGTCTTCGCCGATTGTGGGGAATACTGACCTGCCCCCATCGTCGATGCAATCGCGCCTGGAACGGCTTTAGGAAGTGGGGTACCCGCAGTATACGAAAAGCTAGGAATTTGTGGTACGCGGGGATCGGCAGTGTAGGTTGCAGAAGTTGTCGTCGGCGGACTATTGGCAAATGTCGCCTGAGATAGAGCCTTTTTAACTGCGGTTATTTGCCCGTCACTCAGTTGAGGGTCACTAGTTTGAGCGCGAACAGGTAGTGCTAAATATTGCCCAACAAACAGAATAGATAATAAAAAAATGCGAAGCTTCATGTTACATGACCTCCTGAAAAATAGGGAATATATACTCTTTTAAAAACACGAAGATACTCAAACTGCCAGTGCAAATGTGATAACCAGCTACGCTGATAGTTGAATAAACCGCAGTTCTCATCGTGGCTATGAAAATCGCCCGACGGTTTTTGTGAAACCATTGTCCGATTGACTCCGAGCTATGTTGTCTAAAAGTACGACTTTGAATCATTTATTTAGCTTGTTGCTGATAATTAGGTTTGAAGTAGCGCAGCCCCCCATACAGACCAGTCATGACTCCATATAAAGCACCTAAGAAGGTGATAATTACAATCGCTTGAAGAGTAAAGAGTTGGATCTCTCGCCAATTTCTTCGGTTCATTTGGATTAGAGTTTATTACTACTTTTGCGACCGACTTGCGGCGCGATTACGCGATCGGAGATGGGATAGGTAACTCGCTGTTTATTGTAAAATCCTGTAGATCTATAGCTTGGTTGGCTGAGAATTGCAACAGGTGAAAATGTCATCACGCTATCGTCAACCTGTTTGACTTTGACTACATTCACCGTTAGAACGCGCTTTCTGCCCGATCGATCGTTGAGGATCACTTTGAGCGAACCATCATGATATCGACCGCTAGGACGGGCACTAATATTTAACAGAGAAGCGTTGACACATTTATTGTTAGTACACCCATCGGTAGTAATTACAAATGAATCGCGGAAGCGTTCGGGATTGTCAAAAAATATCCTTTCGATCCGGCGATCGGTTGCCGACCAATCGAGTAGCTGTCCGGTATTCTCCGATACATTGGCAATTACACTTTCTCTTTGTAGCGACACCGTGCCAGCCCTAGCAGGGAGGCTAGAAAGTAGAAATGAAAGTAGTACTAAAAGTGGAATTTTACTTAATAACATAATTACCTTGGGTAGTCTGTACTGTTATGGGTTGAGTTGGCGCGGACGGATAATTGGGGTTGAGAATTGGCGGTTGTGAAATTACTGCCTGACTTGGAGTTCCTGGGGGTTGAGTTGGAGTAGTCGTGAAATCGGGACTGGTGCCTGGAGGCTGAAGGATTACCGATTGAGTTGAAGTTCTCGGAGGTTGAGCTGGAGCGGTGGTGTAATTACGGTCGATCGCTTGAGGCTGAGAAGTTGGTTGAGCTGGAGCGGGGGTGTAATTAGGGGTGGTGAGGGCTGGAGGCTGAGAGGTTGCTGGCTGAGTTGGAGCAGAATAGAAAGGATTGGGTGCAACGACATCCGAGCCGCTGGAATTAATGACAGATTGAGTAGACATCGGATTTGGTGGTGTTTCTACAATTAATGAAGTAGCTGAAGCGTCCAACCGAGCGACTTTTGGTACTTGAGTGGGTGGATAATTTTGGGTCGAACTCGAAGTTTGAGGTGTGTTGTTGTTATCGATCGGGAGTTGAAAGGTTGCAGCTTGGGAGACATACACGCGCATGGGCGTACCAGGCAGCAAGTAGCCGACTTTGCTCATTTTCTGTAATTTGCTAGCGAGACTGTTAGCACGGCTGACTTCAGCTTGCGCTTGCGGACTAAAAGCTCCCTTAAATACAGCACCTAAAATATTGGGACTGCCGTTATTTTGAGTGGCAATCGTCGTGCCGACTCCCACGCTCACAGAACTGCTGTTGCCGCTGTTAATTAGAACGTTACCAATTTCAGCCGCGCCGCCGAAGATCGCAGCGCGGGTATCGGCGGCGGCAAGTTGCGAACCACTAACCTCTTTGATTTGAGCGAATAGAGGCTGGTTGTCGTTACCAGTGATGGCAAAGGCTCCAGCAGGAATATCGATCTGAGTATTACCATAAGTAACTTTTTTAGACACTGCCTGAATCATGCCGTTATCGGCAATCTGCAACTCAAATTCGATCGCGGTGCCGACGGGTAGATGCCAGCCACTACCGACCTCGATCGCTTTGTCGATCGTCACTGTTGCCAGAGCTTTTGAGTTTTGAGCTATACCGTCGCTGTTACCAATTAGGGTATAAAACGGTGTTACCAGCTTGCCAGACACTACTTGACCGACTGGTAAGCGCAGAATGGGCGACATTGCATTGCCTCCAGTAAGAGCGAGTGGTCGATCTGTGGGCTTGGTCGGAGTTGTATCGTTAGGAATACCACCATAATTAGATAGGGCTGATGCTTGTTCCCAATCTAATCTTGGTTGTTTGGGGACTGTAGACCGATTGGCGGTAACTGTGGGTTGGATTTGAGCTTTGGCAACAATCGGGCTTCTTGGGGTAATAGGTTCGGGTATTCTAGACGGTTGAGTCTTGGCAACGATCGTGTTTCTCTGAACGACTCTTGTAGGTTGAGGTGTAAAAGTCTTTGCTAAATTCCCATTTCGCTGACTTCGGAGTGTAGCTTGCTTTTGTCGCTCGTTGGCTGTTTCGGAGCGAGCTGCTAATAACTGCGATTTCTCCTGCTGGAGAGATTGGCGCAGTGATGCCAGTTGGGATGTTTCCTGTTGTCGAGATTGGCGCAGTGATTCTAGTTGGGTTAGTTCTTGCTGTTTCTGTTGTTGCAGAGATGCGAGTACAGCCTTATCTCGATCTGAAGACTGCATTTTGTCTATCGGTTTAGTTGCCGCAACGGTCGCGACCGGAGGAGT
>NZ_JBGSQZ010000042.1:0-10950 GCF_041737865.1 Chamaesiphon sp. | reverse complement strand
AGATTTTGTGGATGCTGGCGCAGAAGCTTATGAGCAACAATACCAACAACGGGTGTTCAAACATCTCAAACAACGGGCGAAAAAAATGGGCTTCGATCTAGTTCCTGAGCCACTTGTAGGTTGAGTTTCTTAGAAGAGGCTACGCCAACGCCTAATTGGACATAATCGGACATAATTGGACATAATCGGCTCATTAATTGGATGAAGTAGCCGATCTGATGATAATGGGCTTAAATTTTTGACTTATTATCTTCACAGAGGTGATGAATATTGCTTATCATAACTTCAAAATGTTACTCAATGTACGTCAAATTTAAACTGAGCAATAGGATAAGGTCTAATCATATTATCTCTCTGCTCTAAACTGAATAAAAGAACTTGATAAATCCCTACTTCTGAGAATTGGCAAGATATTTGAATTGATTCTCCCACCGCAGGTTGACTTTGACAAGTCTTGATATCTGTTTTGTTATCTTGTGCAAATGGGTTGCTATGCTGTAGGCTCCAGAGCGAAAAATTAGATTTTTCTCTCTCCGAGAAAAGAGCTACAATTTTATTTGAATAGTTTAAAGGTGTTTTTACTTGAATAAAAGCATTTTTTTCGACAGAGGTCTTATATTCAACTGGTGAAACTACCTGTAAATTTTCATTGAAAAATCGAGGTGTCAATATTAACTGCTTTTCAAAATAATCTCGACTTATAGGGTGGCGTAAAAGTTGCCAATGTGACCAATCTGGAAAATGATCTGTAATCATTACTTCAGGAGGTGGCATGAGATAATCTGATTTATATAAAGATAGATTTTGATTGGAGCTGCTATCATCCCATGTCGTATCCACTAGTTGCCAATTATCTGCAACCTTAACAGCATTCCAAGCATGTAATGTCGGTTTGGTGTTAGAAATTAATTGTCCTCTACTCGTGGAAATTGAATTTGGAGGAGCTAAATCTTGACGAATATCTCCTTGTATAGCAACAGTATTTATACCAATTGCTTGACTTAATGCCATAAAGAGATTAGCGTAACCACCACAAACTGCCTTTCGTGTTGAAAAGACGGTTTGAGCATCTTGAGGTGGTTGTATTCCTATCTCAAGTGCATGAAAATCATAACTAACCCGACTAATTACATAGTCATGTAATGCTTTAATTCGTAAATATGGGTCAGATTCCTGGCTAGCAATATACTCAGCAGTAGATTTAATACTACCCTCAATATTAGGTGCTATGCTAGCAACTATTGGGTGAATTGTTTGATTATTTTTCCATGACCAAGGTGAAGCTGATAAGGGTGGTTCAGGACTATTATAACCCACCCTTCCAGCCAAATCTTTGATTAAATGCGGATTTGCTCCATTAGTCACAGCCACTAGTAATAATAAAGATATAAACCAGTATCGAGCCAGACTTGATTTAAATAAATTTATAAATTTTCTTTTCAGAATATTTTTCTGCTTGTGCTTTAATTTCAGAACCGCTTTCTGAAAATCACGTTCGAGATTTTGAGGCATACAAATACTATTAATTAGTTGTGACATCCCTAGTATTCCCAATTAGCATGAAAAATATACCTGAGATTGATTCAGCTTATTGAGCCATTTGTAAGGTAGGCACTGCCCGTCGTCTGGATTTCAGACAATTTCTATTCGCTCGATATTTCCACTCAGCTACTGACTATTTAAAACTGAGAGATACGATCGATCCCTAATCCTGGCAAATCTCCTGGTATTAAACGCCCATCGATTAACTTAGCACCTACAAATGGATCGTCTAGTAAATTTAGATGACTATCCAAATCTAAATAATCTGCCAACGGTGACAACTGCGCTGCGGCGGTATTTGCCAACACCGTATCTGAATAACAACCAAACATCACCTGCAAATCGTGAGCGCGGGCGGTATGAATCATCCGCATCGCTTCTGTCAATCCGCCAGACTTCATCAGCTTGATATTAATCCCATCTACTTTATCCACCAATCCAGGGATATCTCGACTGGTAAAACAACTTTCATCGGCAAAAATTGGTAATGGGGATGCTTGCTTTAGTTCTACCAATTGCCCTTCATTGCCTCGTGCTAATGGTTGTTCCAGATATTCCACGCCCAAATCCGCCAACCACTGGCTCATGTAGATCGCATCTGCGAGACTCCAACCGCCATTGGCATCGACAGTTAATTTAGCAGTGGGCATCTCATCCTTAATTGCCAACATCATCTCGCGATCGGCACCAATTCCCAAGGGATTCCCCAGTTTTATTTTTAAAAACCGCGCCTCGAATACCTCCAACCACCCGCGAATTCTCGCTTTGGCACCGTCAGGCGTATTAATCCCCACCGTCACCGAAATCGGGACAATTTTTTCGCGCTCTAATCCCCACAATTTCCACAGGGGTAATTCGACACTCTTCCCTAGCCAATCATATAAGGCAAGATCGATCGCGGCTCTGGCTGCGGAGGGTAATTGGTAGGCATTCATCAGACTCTCGATCGCTTGGCGTTGCAGGGGATGATAGGCTGCTAAGTGGGGGATAATTTGGTTTAGAGCAGTCGTAATTAGATCGAATGATTGGACTTGAGTACCGATCGTAAATGGTACCGCTTCTCCCCAGCCAGTAATGTTATCGGCTGTTATCCCCACGGCTAAATTCTGGTTTTGACTGCTGGTACCGCGACTGATTGTCAGTGCAAACCGTTTATTGACAGTGTAAGGATAAAGTTCGATGTTCATGTGGAGTTGGGAGTTGGGAGCCAAAAGTGCGGGAACAGTATCGACAATGGTGCGTTACGGCTGTTGCCTAACACACCCTACATCAACCTGTTTTTTTATTTAGGGATTAGCAGATCCTCTAATTTAATAAATTTTAGAGTACAGATCGCCTTATAGTAATTGAACCGTTCGTCGATCGCCGCAAAATGCCCTATGGCTGTCAGTAAAATTCCGTTTGGATCTATTAAACAACTTTTCAACAAACGCCGAGATCGTTTGTCTACGCAATTATTAGGGCTGGGATTAATAATTACCGTTAGTTTTGTTGCGATCGCATTATTTGCACCATTATTACAGGCGATTGGTTTATTACAAGATCCGCAAGATTTACTCGGATCTCCCATGCCGCCCTACAACCCAATCAATCAAGCTCCATCTTGGCAGCATTGGTTTGGGACTAGTCGGGAGGGTTATGATGTCTTTTCACGGACGCTGTTTGGTACTCAGGCGGCTCTGCAAGTAGTGATACTGGCAACTTTGATGAGTTTGCTAATTGGGGTGCCGTTGGGGATGGTGAGCGGCTATTTAGGCGGCAATCTCGATCGAGTCCTGCTGTTCGTGATGGATACGATTTACACATTACCAGGATTATTGTTATCGGTGACGCTGGCGTTTATTGTGGGTAAAGGTGTGTTTAATGCCGCGATCGCGTTGAGTATTTCCTACATTCCCCAGTACTTTCGAGTGGTGCGAAATCAGACAGCGAGTCTGAAGACGCAAATGTTTGTCGAAGCGGCTCAGGCATTAGGCGCATCTACTCGTCATGTGTTGACTAAATATCTATTTGCCAATGTGGTGCAGAGCGTACCCGTACTATTTACGCTCAATGCTGCTGATGCGATTCTAGTTTTGGGTGGTTTAGGTTTCCTTGGTTTGGGTTTACCCGACGAAATTGCTGAATGGGGGCACGATCTTAAACAAGCTTTACCCGCACTTTCGACGGGGATTTGGTGGACAACGTTATTTCCAGGGCTGGCTTTGACATTGATGGTGACAGGTTTATCTCTGTTGGGCGAAGGTTTGAGTGAGTTGATAAATCCGAAGGATAGGGGGTAGAGGGTAGGCGGATAACTAAACATTGGCGCAAAGGTCGAATTTTGCCTAATTTCTGTTCTAATGGATTTAACACAAAGGAAATATCTTTTATTGCCGCGATCGATCTGATGATAAAAAGGATCTACGCCCCTACCCTCTACCCTCTAATTTCATGACAGAAGTAATCGGGATCGATCTTGGTGGTACGGCGATTAAATTAGGGCGATTTACTGAGGATGGGACTTGTCTTCAGTCATTATCAGTGCCCACACCAAAGCCAGCATATCCCGACGTGACGATCGATATGATGACTTATGCGATCGAGAAATTAGCCCCAGGCATGATAAATATTAGCGCGATTGGGGTGGGCACGCCAGGGCCAGCAGATGCGGCGGGGAGGATCGCCAGAATTGCGATTAATTTAGAGGGTTGGATCGATATTCCGGTAGCGACACTGATCCAGTCTCGAACTGGGGTACCGACAATCGTGGGAAATGATGGCAACTGCGCCGGATTGGGGGAAAATTGGCTGGGTGCAGGACAAAACTATCGCAATTCAGTACTCCTAACTTTGGGGACTGGAGTTGGTGGAGCAGTGTTTATCAATGGGGCATTATTTACGGGACATGCGGGGAGTGCTGGGGAATTAGGTTTAATTACCTTTGATGCAACTGGCTATCCCTGTAAGAGTGGTAATAATGGCTCACTAGAGCAGTTTCTATCTGGGCAATCAATTCGGCGCATCACGGGTAAAGAGCCGAAAGAACTGGGAATATTAGCGGCAGCAGGCGATCGATCTGCGCTAGAATTTTGGGATAGTTATGGTCGAAATCTAGGCATTGGTTTGACGAGTATCAGCTATATTCTGACACCAGAAGTAGCGATTATTGGTGGTGGTATCAGTGCCAGTGCCAAATACTTCCTACCCGCAGCCAAACGGGAAATCGACAGGCGGGTGATGGTTACTTCTCGCCCAGGATTTAAATTAATTGAGGCAGAATTAGGAAATCAAGCAGGGATAACTGGTGCGGCTAAATTGGCATGGGAAATGTTAGAGCGCAAAAAATGAGTTGCGACTGGTTCCGAGGGTTCAGTAACACTATAAATCATAATTAATCTCGATCGATTCTCCTCTACCCAACCCGCGATCGTTAGTTCTCGGCAATAAATATCATAAGTGTATAACTTGAGTCGATGCTCCTATGTCTTCAGAATCCCCAGAATCTCAATTAAGCCTTTTCGGTGAAACTACAGCGATACACGTAGAACTCCCAGCTAATAACTTCGAGCTGATTCCCACCAGCAGTAATATTCCGATTCCTCCAGGTACATATAGCAGTCTCAGTCAGCTTACGGCTCATTGTCAGGTTTGTCATCGCTGCGAGTTGGGTAATACGCGGATTAATGCTGTCGTCGGGAGAGGTAGCGAAACAGCACCGATCTTGATTGTGGGTGAGGGACCAGGGCAAAATGAAGATGAGCAAGGTTTACCATTTGTCGGTCGATCTGGTCAACTGCTCGAAAAGATTCTGGCGGCTGTTAAACTAACGATCGATCGGGATGTTTATATCTGCAACGTCGTCCGCTGTCGTCCGCCCGAAAATCGCGTCCCCACTCCAGCCGAAGTTGCTGCTTGCAAACCCTATTTACTAGAACAAATCCGGTTGGTAAATCCGAAGATTATTTTATTAACTGGTGCAACAGCCGTAAAAGCAATTACAGGTAAAAAAGACGGGATTACCAAAATTCGTGGTACTTGGATTGAATGGGAAGGCAGATGGTGTATGCCGATTTTCCACCCTGCATATTTATTACGCAATCCATCTCCAGATGTTGGCAAACCTAAGTGGTTGATGTGGCAAGATATTCAGGCGATTCGCGCCAAATTGGATGAAGTTAGCGCGTAATTGAAAAAATCACCTCCATGGAGGTGATTTTTTAGAGTATCGATTCTCAGATGAAATTTGGGCATACTCAAGTTGATAACTCTCACCAAACACGATCGAGTATGGCTAAAGTAGCGAATGAATATGCAGTACATCTGCTACTGTCAGGCGGTCATCGGGAGGAAATCCGCTTCCCCACAGTTCAGGAGTTTCAGAAATGGTATAGTGGTGAGCTAATGCCAAAATCCAGCTCCAGCGACTTTATTACGGTACCCCTAAAAAATAATCAAGGTGAGTACATGGTGATTCGTCCTAGCTGTGTCGAAGCAATTCGTGTCGAACCCGTATTTGCATCGAGTATCGATCGAGACTACTAAATTAGGTTTTAGGTTTTAGGCTTTAGGTTTTGGATGTAGGGTGTGTTAAGCGAAAGCCGTAACGCACCAGCACTGACCACTCATGCTACTGCAAAATTGATAAATAACAATCGACTGCGAGATCGGATCGGAAACATGACTTCCGCAACTCTCGTCACCGATTGCAATATCCAAGCGTTATGTTAATAATTACTTCATGATTAGAACACTGGCTTTACTCTCTTTGAATCTAGGTATTGCGCTAGGATTCAAGCAGCAACTACCCTTGCGGTTACATGCTGCACCCATTGCCAAGATCCAAGCCAACCAGAGTAAGAGTACTCCCAGTGCTCCCAGTACTCCCAAGACTCCCAGTACTCCCAATTACGAAGAAAATTCTTTAGGTTTTGACGAGCAACTGTGGGGCAAATTTGGCGATAAAGCATTGATGCTCAAATCGATCGATAATAGTCTGCGCTACTTAGAGACACCCGCAGCTACAAAAGCATATCAAAATTATCCCGTCCAGGGAATTAGTCGCGATCGAGTGCGTCGATCTCTAGTCAGATTTCGTCAATTGGTTAATAATAGTCGTTCCGCTACCCAACTCCAAGCTGCGGTAAAACAGGAATTTTCCTTTTACCAATCGATCGGTAAAGATAACAAAGGTACCGTCCAATTTACTGGTTACTACGAACCAATTTATCAAGCTAGTCGTACCCAGACAGCCGAATTTAAATACCCCCTCTACAAATTACCTGCGAACTTTAATAGTTGGAAAGACACCCCCCCCGAACGCGTTGAATTAGAAGGCGCAGATGGGCTACAAGGCAGTGAAAGTGCGCTCGCAGGGAATGAGATATTTTGGATGCGCGATCGATTTGAGGCGATCCTCGTGCAGATTCAGGGTTCGGCAGAATTCAATCTTGTCGATGGGAGCAAAACAACTGTTGGCTTCGCTGGTGGTACGAATTTTGCTTACAACAGCATCGGTAAAGAACTCGCCAAAGATGGTAAAGTCACCGCCAGCCAGCTTACTCTCCCTGGCATTATTCGCTACTTCCGCGAAAATCCCCTGGAATTAAATGTTTATATTCCCCGTTACAAACGATTTGTCTTTATGAAGGAAACCTTCAACGGTGAGGCGATGGGCAGTATTAATGTGCCAGTCACGCCCGATCGATCGATCGCCACTGACAAGTCGATGATGCCACCAGGCGCACTAGCTTTAGTTTATACCCAACTTCCTTATGCGAGTGAAGGTCGATCGATCCAACAAAAATTGGTGAGTCGTTATGTCTTGGATCAGGATACGGGGAGTGCGATCACTGGCCCAGGACGTGTAGACTATTTTATGGGTACTGGTAAGATTGCTGGCGATCGTGCAGGTGTCACTGGTGGGCCTGGACAGCTTTATTACCTATTGCTCAAGAGCTAGGTTTATGAGTTGACAGTTGATAAAGATGACGATCGAACCTACCAAACTATGACAGCCACAGTGTTCGATCGTTATCCAGTCTTACATGGCAATTCTAGCTGTGTAGGCTGTAAATGGAGTGAGTTTCGATCGCGCAGTAGATAATTTAAGTACTCAACTGCAACCGGATCTCTATGTCAAAGGTGATATTTGCTCGATCGATACTCTTACATCTTGCAACAATACCTAAGGACTAGATAACAGCAGAGATCTAATGGTACCCATTAAGCGGCGTTTTTATGCGGGGGTTCCCCCCGCATAAAAAAACGACAAGACAGGGCACCCCTACACAATTAACCTGTAGGGGTGCCCTGGATTACGCTTATTACTAATATTTTTATACTGGTGCTACTTAATTCAAGTTGAAATACCTACATCAACAACAGCAATTATGCAGCAGATTATCGATCGTGGTAAGAAATAATAATTTAGATAATTTTTGGTAAAATATCAGTTCGGACTACCCCACGCCACAGCCGATCCTCACCCATGCCCGATTCCAGTACTACTTCACAACCGATCCCTTCAGATGTCGCCGAGTTGCAAGACAAATTTACAACTAGCACCACTAAAAATCAGTTGCAGATGCTCCCTCAGATCGTTGCTACTGGTTTACCAGGTGTTGAAATTTTAATTAAGTGGCTCCATCAACAGCTAGAAAATAAGCCGACAATTATTACTGGAGCCGTTTATCAAGCTCTGTACAAGAGCGAGTTTGCCACTGCCCGTGATTATCTCGATCGAGAATTACCCACCGGAATCATTCCGCTCCAATCAAGCTTAGGTATTGATTACAAAAATCTTCAAAAATTACTAGCTAAACAAGAATTTCAAGCTGCCGACAAACTTACTACCGAAAAGCTCTGCGAATTAGCGGGTGCAGGTGCCGTCGGGCGGAAGTGGATTTATTTCACCGAAGTCGAACAGTTACCGTCGATCGATCTGCACACAATCGATGCTTTGTGGCTATTTCATTCTGAAGGTAAATTTGGGTTCTCGATCCAACGCGAAATGTGGCTGGGAATGAGCAAAAGTTGGGATAAACTGTGGGTGAAAATTGGCTGGAAAAATGCTAATAACTGGACGCGCTATCCAGGCTCATTTACGTGGGATTTGACTGCTCCTAGGGGTCATTTACCTCTATCCAATCAACTGCGTGGCGTGCGGGTGATAGCTGCTTTACTATCACATCCTGCCTGGGATAAAATTGGTGAGTAGGAGATTTTGGATTTTGGATTAAAAATCGATCGATGCAGACTGCAACCTCTTAACTTCTAACTTTTAATTCCCCAATGCTGAAATCATCACATCGTCTCGCAGTATTGTTACATGAGGGAATTACTGGAGTTCAGGGAAAGACGGGATTGACACTGTTGCGATATAGTCCAGCGCAGGTAGTGTGTGCGATCGATCGATCGTGTTCGGGTCAGTCTTTGGTAGAGTTAACGGGGATTAACCGCGATTTGCCGATTGTAGATTCGATCGAATCGGCTTTAAATTATCAGCCGGATGTCTTGGCAATTGGGATTGCACCATCGGGTGGGATCGTTCCCGATAGTTGGATGGCAGAATTACAAACGGCTGTAGCGGCGGGTTTATCGATCGTCAATGGATTACATACGCCTTTAGCCACTCATCCTCAACTGGTAAATCTATTAAAACCAGGACAATGGATCTGGGACGTGCGCCAGGAACCCCAAGGATTAAAAATCGGCACTGGTTCGGCGAAGTCCCTACCCTGTAAGCGAGTGCTGATGGTAGGTACAGATATGGCAATCGGTAAAATGTCCGCAGCATTAGAATTACAACGTACCTGCGAACGTCGGGGGCTAAAGTCGAAGTTTATCGGCACGGGACAAGCGGGAATGATGATTAGTGGTGAAGGTGTAGCTTTAGATGCAGTGCGCGTGGATTATGCCGCAGGTGCGATCGAACAAGCTGTGATGCTTCATGGCAATGATTATGAGCTGTTAGTGGTGGAGGGACAGGGTTCGCTCTTACATCCAGGTTCGACGGCTACTCTCCCATTGATTCGTGGTTCCCAACCCACGCACCTGATTCTGCTCCACAAAATCGGTCAGGAAACCATCCGCAATTGTCCCGATTTCAAAATTCCCTCCTTAGCAGAAGTTGTGCGGTTGTACGAGGCAGTAGCTAGCTGTGCGGGAGCATTTGGAACCGTCAAGGTGGTCGCGATCGCGCTCAATGGTGGCAAGCTATCTGATGACGTGGTGCAAGCCGAGATCGATCGAGTCACCACTGAGACGGGCTTACCCTGCACAGATGCCGTCCGGTTTGGTGCTGATGTGTTGCTAGATGCAATTATCAAGTCATAGCTGATTGGTGTGCGATCGAGTAACTAATCAACCCGCAATCTCAGCAATAGTAAAATTATTTTCACTATCCATCGTCACCAAAATACAATGTCCCCAAAATAAATCGCCATCGTTATGGTAGAAAGACACGGCACCATCTGAGTCGATCGATATAGAATCAAGTACCATCCGCTCTTTGAACTGTTCGGGTGTCAATGGTTCTTCGTCTTCATCATCAATCCAAATCTCATTTTTTATTGCTAGCAGCCCCTCAACCGCATAATCTCGCGCAGACTGGGCATGTTTGTCCAACTCCTTCACAAAATCAGTAGCTCTTTTAAGTGCAGACGCTACTGCTCCGTCTTCATCGGTTAGAAGCTGGATCGAAAGTTCTGATTGTTGGGCTTTAAGCTGCCCCTTGTAGCACTCATACTCTTCTTCGTAACGCAATGTCCCCAGTTCTGGGCATTCAATGTCTGGATAGTTCATAATTTTCACACATCTAACTCTTTAGAGAAGTATACCCAGCATAGATAACTTCTCAATACAGTTTGGTTAGGCTTGGATCTTCGCTAGTGTTAGTCCGCGCAGGCGGACTTTGCATCACCAGCGGCAGTTTTAACCGCTGGCTATGCGAACCATGTTGGAATAAATCCCAGACATAACCAAAACTAATCACACTCATTAATTCTCCAAACCTAAGAAACGTTTACAAACATTAATAATCAAGTTAAGTTAAGAGTATATTCATCCAACACATTCCGTTCTACCGAGAACACCAGCAATCATCAAATGACCACAACCTTACAACGCACCCAGAGCGCAAACATCTGGGAACGCTTTTGTAGCTGGACCACATCCACCGAGAACCGCATTTATGTTGGTTGGTTCGGAGTACTGATGGTTCCTACATTGCTTTCCGCAACCATCTGTTTCATCATCGCTTTCATCGCTGCACCTCCTGTAGACATTGATGGAATCCGTGAGCCAGTCGCTGGTTCTTTAATGTTCGGTAACAACATCATCTCTGGTGCAGTTATTCCTTCATCTAATGCCATCGGTCTTCACTTCTACCCAATCTGGGAAGCAGCATCCTTAGACGAGTGGTTATAC
>NZ_JBGSQZ010000010.1:0-3174 GCF_041737865.1 Chamaesiphon sp. | reverse complement strand
GTAATGTCCATGCAGGCGGGTTTCATCATCGCGAGTTAACGGCACATCTTCTTGATATTCCGGTGACTGCTTAATCGTCTCGCTAGAGAGATTGATGAAGACTTTCGACTCGCTCCAGCTCACGCGATCGATCCATTGTGGCGAAACCAAAATCTTTTTCCCTGGCCACCAATTCCGCGTATCGATGACCAGATAACGAATCGCCCACGTCTCCTCCTCAAGGATAAAATCTTCAACGTGACCAATTGCGCCATCCGTGGCTTGAATGTGATAACCAGTCACCTCATGGGTGCTCCGCAAATGAGGGTCCCAGTTTTCTTCAGTGCGGGTGGGTTTGTTCCACAGTGCGGGATCGGGCTGAATATAGGGGTAAGCTCCCCACATATAAAGACCAGTCGAATAAGTCGGATATCCATAATATCCGTAGTAATCTGTCTCGAATTGTTTTGAGACAGGCTCGTCACTGCTTAATGAGGGGCTGCTCTCACTCTGTTTTTTGGTCAGATCGATCGTGATGTGCTGCTCTGCTCGATTCACGCCGACCATCCCATAGGGAGAAATCAGCACCTGCCTGCCTGTCAGCCAGCTACCTGTATCTGCAACCAGATAGCGAATCGTCCAGTATCGATCGTCAAAGTAGAATTCTCGGACTTTTCCAATCTCCCCGTCGAGACTTTGCAATTTGTAACCTTCTAAGGTTTTGACTTCTATCATGGTGCTGCTCCTGTATTTTTTTAATGATAAAGAAATGTAGGCTAGGCAGTGCCCACCATCTGTGGAGTTTTCAGACATCCTCATAATGACGATGCGAATTTATTAACTTTTATCCTAAGCTAAAATTGTGAGGATTTCGTGAGGAAAGTATTCTCGATCGACCACTATTGAAAGTATTTATCTTAATGTTTAATTCGTTATTTCGTGGCTTTTAATTACTATGGATAATCAAAATTATCTAATCTGTCTATCTACATATCGAAGGATTTTAATTTTAGTTTTTCAATCCAATCTCACTCAAAAGGGGTAGGCAAAAACTAAAAATAATCTAAAAAAGCTCTCATCAGATTGGGAGCTTAATTTGAAACAGAATTTGAAATAATTAGATTGCAGACTATGCGATGCTCCAGGGGAGCGACTGAAATCACGCGGAGGATACCTGGCGCATGTGTTTCAGTCAGCGATTCGCGCTCTGGAGGTGTATCCTTCCAGATCTCGCTGTATCAAGACAGCGGCTCGCGATCCTCGGCTTTGCCGAGGGTTTAGCGAGACAAGACAAGACAGAGGCTACGCCAACGAAATCCGCTCCCGTCGATCTTTGCTCGAAGGAATCGACTCCTGACTCATACCAATTAATTTAGCGACTCGGACAGCGGAGGAAATCGCGCCGCCATGCAAACCATCGCCGAGATATGCTCCGGCATGATAAGTATGATTCTCACCATTTGTGGCAACCACTTCATCACGATATCGAAACGATGCGGTGGTGTACAAAGGGGTATCGTGTTCCTGCGTATGAATGATGCGATCGGTCGCAATTAATTCTTCTAACTGGAATGACAGGAAATAATCCGGTGGCGATGAGATGTTGTCAAGCTGATTGAGATAGCCATTGTAGCCCCATTTGGTATTTGTTTGAAAGAAGTCAAATTCTGAAGGTTTGTGGATACCAAAGCGATCGTACATCGAAGTATCGGTGTGAATTATGCTAGTAACTTTATTGGTTTTCCAGGTAGAAAATCGCTTGGCTTCGGCAGCAGTTGGATCGGCTAAAAGTGCCATTACTTTGTCTGGTGGCGTGGCAAATACAACTCGATTACCTCCGGTACGCTTGCGCGAACGAACTCCTGAATTTCACCTGTAGATCTCACGATCTTGACACCATCGGGACTTCTGACAATTCGATCGATCTCGACAGCCAACACGATCTCACCTTTAAATCGGCTGAGGATTTTTTCGATGTAAGTATACACGCCACCTTTAATGCCGACCCAATTGATGGCAATATATTCACGCAACATTGGGATCGCTAATTGTAGCGACCCGCAATCATAAACGATCGAACCCGCAATCATCGCAAAATCGAACCCAGATTAATTGCAACTATCCGGTGGTTCCAACCCGAATTAACTGCAACTGAACCCAGATTAATTGCAACTAACCCACAATCATCCGTTCCAACCCGAATTAACTGCAACTATAAATTAGTAGGTTAGCAGTAAAGAAAAGGGACGTTTTATTTACTCTGTCATTTAACCAGTCACAGCAACGGCAAACCGCCATTTAATTAATAAAGTAACTCGATAAAGAAATTAAAATCAAGATATACTCCTCATAGATGAGTTTATTCACTTTTTGTCGTGCTAATTGGCTATGCTCGTGTTTCAACTGACGACCAACTCCTCGATCTCCAGCAAGACGCACTAACTAAAGTTGGCTGCGAGCGAATTTTTACAGATCGGGAGAGCGGTGCTAAAGCTACTCGCCCAGGACTGACATTAGCACTAGAAATGTTACGCCCAAGAGATACACTTGTCGTTTGGCGACTAGATCGGTTGGGGAGATCGCTCAAGAACCTAATCGAATTAACAGAATTGTTACGCGAACGAACGATCGATCCAACTACACAGCATCCAAGAAGGGATCGACACCTCCACCAGTGGCGGTCAATTAATGTTTCACCTATTCGGCGCACTGGCAGAATTCGAGCGGAACCTGATTCGCGAACGAACGAATGCTGGATTAACAGCCGCCAGAACCAGAGGCAAGACAGGTGGTAGACCCAAGGCACTAGCACCGAATCAGAGAGCTTTGGTCGTCAGTCTGTACAACGAGAAACAACATTCGCTCGATGAGATCTGTCAAATGATGGGTATTTCCCGACCCACCCTTTATAGTTATGTAGCCGAGGACCAAAACAGTGCCCCGCAAACAAATCCCCACCTCGGCTCTAGTTAGCTTACGACAAAGCTTAGATCTACTCCCCGCTCGTTGCCCAGAACGAAAACTGCTCGTCGAAAACACGGCCAGCCTCTACGGGATATCCACAGACACCTTATATCGCTCGCTCCGAGAACAGACACGACCAAAATCTATCCATCGTAATGACCGAGGGCTGCCACGCAAGCTGTCACAACCAGAGATGGAAAGCTACTGTGAAATCATCGCGGCTTTTAAAAT
>NZ_JBGSQZ010000322.1:0-29600 GCF_041737865.1 Chamaesiphon sp. | reverse complement strand
CCTTGCTAAAAAATGGTTTTGTTGCAAATATTCTCACTCGATCGCCAGATTCAAGCGATCGAGTGCAAGGGTTCTGAGCCTTTCAACGTCAAAACCTTGCACTTAATTTCTGAAAAAAGGCTCAAAACCCTTGCAGTGATTAGCTTGCTGAGATCTTCAGCAAGCCCTAAATAGTTGAGAGTCAACCATATTAAGGATATCTGCTCCGTTCAAGTACCGCCATCGATTGAAATCGAGGCTAATAGTGCAAAGTCCGCCTTCGCGGACTAAGAGAATAGTCCGCGAAGGCGGACTTCGCATTATGAGCAGAGACTTTAGTCTCTAGGCTCTTCTTAGAGGGTGTTTGAAAAGTTTTATTTGTTACAATCGCAGGCTGTCAATCCCCCTAAATCCCCCTTAAAAAGGGGGACTTTGACTCTTGCTCCCCCTTTTCAAGGGGGCTGGCAGGGTGGTTTCATACACCAGAAGAAAAATCTCTTAGTTCACTTCAGTGAACTTTTGCTATTAGCCCGAAATTCATTTCAGGGCGGATGAAGACTAAGCACCAGGGTTTAAGCATTTTTCTTTTCTTATATGAAACCACCCTGCCTTTTCAAGGGGGCTGGGGGATTAATTTATACTTTTCAAACACCCTCTTATCCCGAACTCACATTTAGATTATGAATCCGATCGCACTAATTCTCTGACACCGACAGCACAGGGACAAGTGACTGATTCTCGATCTAATTTATCTGTCAGAGTCACATCATCGCGATAATGTCGCGGAGTTTCCATCAACAATTTCCATGCTGTTCCCACTGGAATCAAATTATATGATTCTGGATAATGGGTTTGTAATAACTCTTGAACTAGGGGATAGTAGTCCGAATTAATACTGGGAAATAAATGATGTTCTGTGTGATAGGAAAAATTGAAGTGTAACAGGTCGAAAATCTTGGGCATTCTCAACGATACGCTATTAACTAATGGATCGTTGATATCAGTCATCGGGCACAAGAAATGGTTGGTATAAATATAAAACATTACTCCTGCATAACCAATACTCAAGGGTAATACATAGCCTAATAAGACTGCTAAAATACTAAACTTGAGATAAGTCAGTATACCTAAATGAACCAAAATGATCGCCACCAACTCAATGGCGATCGTCCGTCGTTTCTGAGGGCTAACTACTACCGGAGCCGGAACGAAATCAACCTCATCATGATTGAATAGTAAAATTGAAGTTAAATGGCGGAAAGTGTGGACTACCCAGGATGTCGCCATCCCCAATATCAAAAAAGTCCAATTCACTTGTGAAGAGGGTACAAATAGATTTTGAATCCATTTACCCCAGGTATCATTTTGTCCAACCAGATACATCCGATCGGGGTCACTGATGGCGTTAGTCTCGGTATGATGTTTGTGATTATGAACGGATTTCCATAGGGTTGGAGGCATCCACAGCAGCGATAGAGCCAAGAAACTGAGTAGATATCTCCAGCGCGGCTGCTGGATCGTACTCCCGTGCATCATGTCATGGGAGGCAAATAGGCAAATTACGATACTATTACCCATGATGAGACTCAGGGGAAGGTATAGCCATAACCAACCGATCGACCAGCGATCGAAATCTCGCGCGATCGCCCAACCAAGCCCTAAAATCAGGAGGTTGATGGCGAGGATAAATAATTTATTTGAATTGGGCTTAAAAGCTGCTGCTGGAAGTAATGGGCGCAGTACCTTGAGATATTCAGTTTGAGAGATCATTTAGTGACAATAGATTTTTCGGTAGCGCAGTTTGCCAGTTCGATTGTAGAGGATGGCAATATCCAAATTGCTCTATATTCTAACTCAACTATCGATCGCGAGATTTCCGGCGATCGATCTCCCGTTGGAGTTCGTCGATCTCGCGGCGCAAGCGTTCGGATTCACTCGCAGTTGGCGCGGTGCTGACTACTTCGACAGAGACACGCTGATACTTACCCTGACGAATATCGCGATACTCGGTAGAATCTGTCCACTCTTGGAGATAGTGAATACGTTCGACTGGGAATGGATGACTGAGCATTCCATTTACGCCCACATACATCAAGGCTTTATAAATTTGATTTAGTCCATCTTCATCTAAATTACGATAATTTTCAGATTGTTTAATAAATTCTTCGAGACTACATTCATCGGCATATTTTTTACTTCCACCCGCAATTTTCATCATCGTTGTCATCACAGTGCGGGGATTTTCCATCACTAGGAGTGCCGCTCGATCTGATGAGAGTTCAGCTTTGCGTCGCCATTCATAAAAAGCAACTATCAAGCCATTACTCACAATATTTCCCAGTCCAAAGGTCATTTCACCAATTACTGAAGCTGCATTCATCACCCACATTCCCATTTGAATCAGGATAGTATGTCCGCATTTAATATGTCCTAATTCATGCGCTAGGACAGTTTTGATTTCATCCTTATTGAGTAGGTCTAACAATCCTGTATTGATAACAATATATGGATGCTCCTGTCCCATTGCATAACTATTGACTTGAGGATTCTGACTGACAAATAAGGTTGGCTCAGGATAGATATCGAGATCCCGAACACATTCCCGAAACATGCCATAGATAGACGCATATTGTCTGGGGCCTGCTTGAATACTATTACCCATTAGGTATACTAGTTGAGGACGTTCGTAAATAAACTCGACAAACTTACTCGCCACTAGATTAAAACCTGGAATACTCCGCAGAGCTTGTTCGGCTTGAAGGTCGAGTGGATGTTTGAAAGCTTCGCTGGAAATGCCTGGATAAGTAGCCATATAAATTATAAATTGTGGTAATAAATTGTTCGCTTCAGGATCTGGGCTGGGAATACTTACTAATATAGTGAAGTATATAGATGGATGACAATTGCTGCTATTTGCTCTAAATTTAATTAATGCAAGCCGAGTGTTTAGACAGATCGAATACCAACGCTTGTACCGATCGAGTCGTTGGTGTAGCCTCTAAAGAACAAGAATCATAGGTAAAGATATGAATCAAAATTTAGTTGATAAATTACTCTTGGATTTGAAAAGTAGCGATCTGAACATTAGAGAACGTGCTACTAGTCAACTCTGGCGGATCTGGTTCTGGCAAAAAGGAAAAATACCACTCGAACAGATCGAGGAAAGTGAAAGATTGCTAGCTGAAGGCGATGTAGTCTCCGCTACATCGATTTTAGACGATTTGGTTGATGCTGTCCCAGATTTTGCCGAAGCGTGGAATAGACGTGCTGTATTACGATTTGTGACTCAAGACTACGATCGAGCGATCGCTGATTGTGAGAAGGCAATCGAACTCAATCCAGTTCATTTTGGTGCCCTACATGGTTTGGGATTATGCCATGCTGCTTTGGGTGATTATTTAGCCGCAATCGGAGCCTTTAGATCTGCTCTAGATATTCAACCCCACGCGATCGAAAATCAACGGCTGATTCTCGAATGCACTGCTAGACTTAGTTGATAATGTGGAGTTTGCCCGATCGCCTATCTAACTATAGCAATCCTAACTGAAAAGCTAGGTTGATGTAGGGTGTGTTGGGCGATAGCCGTAACGCACCACTATTTGATACCAGGGATCTGATTTAGAATCGCCATCACCCAAGTTGCTACCTCCCAGAATACCAACGATTGAAATCGTGGCTAATGTTGCAAAGTCCGCCTACGCGGACTAATAGACTAGTCCGCGTAGGCGGGCTTTGCAACCCGATGAGCGGTTTCTAACCACTTGGGTGGCGGCTGGCGGCTTCAGTCGTCCAGTTTCCCAAAATCGATGGCGCATTTGCAGTCAGATGAAGTCGATCGAATTGAATTGTGAACCACGGATTACCTAGATCGAGTGCAGCAAAAGAACTTTCAACCGGAATATTTAGGTGAAATGGATGCCATTTTAGCTCTGCTTCAATATTACCTTGAAATGATAAAATATCTCGTTCTAAACCACTAAAAACATAACCACTAATTTTAAATTTATCCCAGAAGGAAAGTGGTAATTCTATTTGAGAGCGATCGACTTGACAGAGAGATCTATTATTTTGTGAAACTGTTATCTGGCGATCGCTCCAACTAAAATCAGCCATCTGTTTGGGCAGCCCCCAAATATTTCTACCTCCCGCCACAGATATGGCTGAATCGACATAAATGTGCGAAATCCACGCCCCGATTTTTCCCTGATAGCGCACCAGAGCCGGAGCTACAATCAGCTCATGATATTCAAGGGTTGAATTCGACTCATAAACTGACAGATACACGCTCCCCACTGTTTTACCTGGAAGCACGGAAACAATCTCTAAATCTACAGGTACGAATTGCTTGGCTCTTTCCACATCGATCGGATGGAAAGATTCTACCGCACTACCGTAAAGATGCCAGGGAGCTGGAGGATAAGACATATCGAGGACACAAAGAATTAAATTTGTCAGTAGAACAAGGGCAATTACTCGACTCTTAATCGATCGAGCATTTCGCTCAAAATCGAGGATGTATTTAAAATTATACTTATTTTACTAATTCAAGCTTGTTGACTTTAGTGTCGCCGATCGGTCAATTTCGCCCGATCGATGTCAAAATAGTTCAGATAAACATTTATACGTCTCTTCAGATATGTTGAATACCCTCCAAGCAGCCTTTACTAGTAACCAAGTCCTGAAAGTCATCAGTGGGTTGAATAATTTCGATCGCGATCGAGTAGCTGCGGTAGTCAGAGCAGCCGATCTTGGTGGTGCGACATTTCTCGATCTTGCGGCTGATGCGAACCTAGTCCGCATGGCACGTCAGCTCACCAATCTACCAATCTGTGTTTCTGCTGTCGAGCCTCAATTATTCGTCGCTGCGGTAGAAGCTGGTGCTGACTTGATTGAAATCGGTAACTTCGATAGTTTCTACGCTCAAGGTATCCGATTTGAAGCGGATGAAGTTTTGGCACTAACTCAGGCTACCCGTGCCTTATTGCCACAGATTACCCTATCTGTAACAGTTCCTCACATCTTAACTCTAGACAGACAAGTTGAGTTAGCGCAAACTCTAGTAGCTGCGGGTGCGGACATCATCCAAACCGAAGGTGGTACTAGCAGCGCACCCACTCACACAGGTACCCTCGGTTTGATTGAGAAAGCAGCACCCACCCTGGCGGCTGCTTATGAAATCTCTCGTGCAGTCAATGTACCCGTACTTTGTGCATCTGGTTTATCCAGTGTCACTGCACCACTAGCAATTTCTGCTGGTGCTGCGGGAATTGGTGTCGGTTCGGCAATTAACAAGCTCAATGATGAGATTGCCATGATTGCTGTGGTTCGCAGTTTGGTAGAAGCTCTAGCTGCTACCCGCGCCACCGTCAGAATTTAATCGCCTCACATCTTGTACCAATAGATCGGATGACTCTGATACCCCGCCCTTAGCCGCAGGCTGTGCCTAACGGCAGGGTATCACCAAAGCCAACGATTACCCAATACTAAATCCAAAGCCCAAGCACCAATGCGTTCGCGTAGCGTCTCGGAGAGAAGCGCGCTACGCTACCGACAATCTAACCCTTACGCAGGGGAGTTTGAGGGGGCGGCGGCTCGCGCTCATCGGGTTCCCCGAGGGTTTAGCGAGACAAGACAGCGTTCCGCTCCTCAACGGGGGGTTTGGGGGTCGGTACCCCCAGACCCGAGTTCTGTCCACACTAAGAAAATCGCCACCCACAAATTCTCTTCGTTTGCCGCCATGCTTAGTACAAGTAGTCATCTTAACAAAGGTAAACCTAAAGCCTAAAGCCCAACCCCTAGATTGGGTTAGCCGTACTGACATCGATCGAGCGATATCCGTTAAAATACCTAGTAGCCTCTTTAGAGATCCTGGAACAATTGCTGTGCTTTCACAACTAATTGCCGACTTCCGCATCATTTTCGATCGAGATCCTGCCGCACGTAACTGGCTAGAAGTTATCTTCTGCTATCCAGGATTACAAGCCTTATCGCTGCACCGTTTTGCTCACTGGCTGTATCTTTTGGGCATCCCCTTTATTCCGCGCTTCATTTCTCATCTAGCCCGATTTTTTACAGGTATTGAGATTCACCCAGGTGCGACAATCGGTAAGGGGGTATTTATCGATCATGGGATGGGCGTAGTCATCGGTGAAACAGCAATTATTGGTGATTATGCCCTAATTTATCAAGGTGTAACGCTCGGTGGTACTGGCAAAGAAATCGGCAAACGCCACCCTACACTAGGGGAAAATGTCATCGTTGGCGCAGGTGCCAAGGTATTAGGCAATCTCCAAATCGGTAGCAATGTGCGAATCGGTGCGGGTTCTGTCGTACTGCGAGACGTACCATCGGATTGTACGGTAGTCGGCATTCCTGGGCGGATATTGTATCGAGCGGGCGAACGAGTTGGGCCATTAGAACATGGTAGTCTACCGGATACAGAGGCTCAAGTAATTCGGGCATTGGTCGATCGCATTGAAGGTTTGGAACAGCAAGTGCAGAAGATGCAAGTCGAACAAACTTGCAACGCGATCGTTCAAGGCATCGAAACCCCGTCGGCTGAAGAAATCAACATCCCCCAAAGTTGTCATTTGGAAGATCGAGCCATTCGCCAATTTTTAGACGGTGCAGGAATTTAAGCGGGACTGGGGGCTAAAAGTCGGGGTAATCGATGAATTGCCCCGACTTTTTTGTCGGGTATCTCAACCAACTGTCGATCGCCGATGTGTATTATGATTGGGTGATCTGGATCGATCGTCAGCCATCAACAGAAGCCTAAGTTTGGCGAATCGCTGTCAAGTATCAACTGTCAACTGTTTAACCATCCAAATGAAAATAAACAAACCATTAGCTGCTCTATGTTTGGGCTTAGTTTCGATCCAACTAAGTCATCCACCAACCATCCTGGCTGCGGCAGCCAAGCCTGTAGAGCAGACAATCGGCTGTGACATTGCGATCGCGGGTGGTGGTTTGAGCGGTACGGCGACGGCTTATGAAGGGCTAGTGGCTGGAAAAACAGTCTGCATGACAGAAATTACCGACTGGGTAGGCGGACAAATTTCTGCTCAAGGTGTATCCGCACTAGATGAACGTCCGACTCAACGCACCAAACTGTATTTTCCACGCGGTTATCTCGAATTTCGTCAAAAAGTTCAAGATTATTATGGCAAACTAAATTCTGGATACTGCTGGGTAAGTGAAGTTTGTTTCATCCCTAAAGATGCCCACAAAATCCTGTATGGGATGCTCAAGAACGCTGAAAGCAAAGGTAAGGGTAAACTACATTGGTATCCCAACACGGTAGTCAAAGAACTGATTGTCGGGAAAAGAGGGGAAGGACAACAAATTAAGGGAGTAGTGGCAATTCAACACCAACCGCAGCCAGGAACTGCACCTCTAAATACCGAACCCCTATCGCGGACGATCGAAGATGCTTATAGTTATCAAGACTCGAATAAGTTTCAGAAGCGCAAAATTATCTTTATCCCAACTTATAAAACACCCGCACAGCAAGCCGCAAAACCCGCAGATTGGTATGTAGTCGATGCAACAGAAACCGGAGAACTGGTAGGATTGGCAGATGTCCCCTATCGGCTGGGACTCGATCCGCGCTCTGCTGATGAACCCTCAGCAGCCAGCACGACAGGCGATCCTTACTGTACTCAGGGGTTTACATATCCCTTTGCGATGGAGACGACAGCTACCCCACAAACTCAGGTTCCACCAGTTTTTTATTCACAATACGCGCCCTACTATAGCTACGAACTCAAACGGTTGGCTGACTTTGGCATAGTCTATACCTATCGGCGGATTTATAGTTCGGGTACGGGAAAACCTACCAAATTTGGCGGCATTAATTACACGGCTCCCACAACTGGAGACATCTCCATGCAAAACTGGACGTGGGGAAATGATTATCGTCCTGGTAGTGCCAATGATAATTTGATCCTCGATCGATCTCAATTGCAAGTCGGTGGACAACTTCAACCAGGCGGCTGGATGGGTGGCTTACGGACAGACGCCCTCCGCAAAGGTGAAGAAAATGCCCAAGGATTCTATTACTGGCTAGTCGCTGGTACAACTGATTCTCGCGCCAACCCCGATCCGAAATCTCCTGATTATTGGGTGAAGACTCCCAATCCCAATCAACGCTATCTCAGTGGCTTGAAATCTCCCATGGGCACAGCTCATGGACTATCAAAATATCCCTACATTCGGGAGGGACGCAGAATCATCGGTAGACCTAGCTATGGTTATAAAGATGGATTTGTGATTACAGAGGCGGATATGAGCCGCAACAACCTGCTCGATCCTAACAGAATGCCCCAACTCACTCCAGCACAATCCCGTCGGTTAGCAGCAAGTTTGTCAGGCGTAAATGCTTTAAATGTCCTGACAGGGGATAAACCTACCCCACGCAATCGATCGACCATGTATGCTGATACTGTCGGCATCGGACACTATGCGATCGATTTTCACCCCTGTATGCAAAATAGCCCGCCCGAAGCTCCCAACAACCGCGAACGTGACGGCGCACGCAAAGGCGAAGGACAGGCTTACCCATTCCAAATTCCCTTACGGGCAATGATTCCTCAAAAGATTGATAATATGTTAGTGGCTGGAAAAAGTATTGCCACCAGTCATGTCGCTGCTGCGGCATACCGGATTCACTCTTTTGAATGGTCTGCTGGGGCTGCCGCTGGTACCACCGCTGCCTACGCCCTCGAAAAAGGCATCACACCCGCCCAAATGGTTGAAGCCCTCCCCGATCGATCGCCCTCAATTATTGAGTTACGCAAACGCCTAGAAGCCAACAATAATCAAACGTCTTTTCCAAATACTTCAATTTTTAACAATAACTGGCAAGAGTGGAAGTAATCATCTATGGTTTTTACGACGGAAAAGTCTAGTCAAACAGTCCCAAAGACCTATCCAAATTTTAAAGTCATCGTCTTAGATGATGACTTTAATACCTTTGAACATGTCCATACTTGCTTGATGACTTATATCCCTGGCATGAGTGAAGATCGTGCCTGGGAACTAACGAATCAAGTCCATTTTGAAGGGCGAGCGATCGTCTGGGTTGGCCCACAGGAGCAAGCGGAACTCTATCACCAGCAGTTACGCCATGCGGGCTTGACGATGGCACCATTAGAAGCAGCATGAGTGGCTAAAATCGATTCTCTTTCAGAGAGGCTATGCCAACGAACTTAGGTGTAAAACTTAAAATGTAGCGATCCACTAATTGATGAAGGAAATTGCACAACATGGAACCAGTTGAAAGCTGTGCTTCAGTAGTCATAAAGTAATTCATCGAAACATTGCACGTATCTTCATTTGTTGAGATGCTTTAATCCAACCACAAACATCACGAATGCTACGCACAATCCGACCGATATTACAGCTTCAGAAGCTGTGGGCGGGAAGATTAAAATATAACCCTTATTTTTAATCAAAGCAGAAAAGCTTGATACACAAAATGGCATCAGGAAGAGGCGAAAGGTCTGCCACGGGTCTGTCTGTCTGACAGTACCGCCAATACTAAGCATCAGTGCAATGCCAATTAATGCGCTAATACCCAGAGAATTGAGCCAGATGGCAGCCGACGAATCAAAGTGGTTGACCACAGCAACCAAATACCAAATTAGATAGCACCATAGCACCGTCTTACCCGCACTCAGTGCAGCGATATATTTGTACATAATTTGAACTTGGATAATTAAAATGAAGGCTTAAATACCTAATCATCTAAATGAGCGTATCGATTGAAGAGGAAGTCGAGGGCATAATTGCGTAAATCGATATAGGTATTACTGTTCATAATCTTTTCCCGATTGCGAGGTCGATCGAATGGAATGTCTAGCACTTCGCCGATTTTAGCAGCGGGGCCATTAGTCATCATTACCAGTCGATCGGCTAGATACAATGCTTCGTCAATATCATGGGTGATCATTAATACTGTGACCTTATTTTCGCGCCAAATTGCGAGTAATTCGTCTTGCAATTCTTCTTTAGTAATTGCATCGAGGGCACCAAAGGGTTCATCTAAGATTAGTACTTGGGGCTTGATCGCGAGGGCGCGGGCGATCGCCACTCGTTGTTTCATCCCACCGGATAGTTGTCCGGGTTTTTTACTGGCTGATTCAGTTAGTCCGACCATATTTAGATGTTCGCGGACGATCTCTTTTTTTTTGGCTTCAGTGTGGGTGGGATAAACGGAATCGACGGCTAGATAAATGTTGTCGTAGGCGGTGAGCCAGGGCAGGAGACAGTAGTTTTGGAAGACCATCATTCGATCGGGGCCAGGTTCGGTAATTGGGCGATCTTGGAGGGTGACTGTGCCACTGGTAGGGGTGTTGAAGCCGGATACCATGTTGAGGAGGGTGGATTTGCCGCAGCCAGAGTGACCGATCAGACAGACAAATTCGCCTTCGTTGACGGTGAGGTCGATGCCGTCAAGGATGACGGTGGAGCCGTAGGTTTTGGTGATGCGATCGAGTGTGAGGAAGGGGGTCTCGGGTTGGGTGAGCATGGTGTTTTTTTAACGCAGAGGGCGCGGAGGGTGGTGTTGGTGCGTGGGGGAGGATGGTGTTTTTTTTTAACGCAGAGGGCGCGGAGCGGGTGTTGGTGTGTGGGGTAGGTGGTTGGGGTTGACCGCAGAGGGCGCGAAGGGGTAGTTTATTTTAGATCGATGTTTTTGATTTCTAGTTCGCGGTGGATGGGTTGGTTGTGGAGATAGTTGAGGGGGTCTTCGGGGTTGAAGACTTGTCCGTCGAAGAGTTGGAAGGGGTCGCGATCGGGTTCGATGCCGATGTATCCTAGTTGTTGGCAAGCGGTGAGGAAGTGGTCTACGCGGCGAACTCTACTGAGGATTTCGATATGATTTTTGGGGAATGGGGTAATCCCCCACCGTGCGAGTTGAGTAAGAATCCATAGTCCTTCGACGCGGCGGGGACAGTTGGCGTTTTCGACGTGGAATTGGTGGTAGCGCGGGAGGTTTTCGGGGAGGGTATTGCCACCTCTGTCGAATGGCCCGATTAAGCCAGGGCGGATATATTGAGGGAAGATGTTTAGGTATTTGGTAAGGAGGCTGAGGATTTCTGGGCGATGGCGGGGTTCGTCGCAGTATTCGCAGGCTTCGAGGATGGCTCGGACGATCGCGCTGTGGGTGTTGGGGTGTTGTTGTACCCAGGCTTCGGTGAATCCGAGCACTTTTTCGGGGTTGCCTGCCCAAATATCTAAGTCAGTGGCGATGACAAAGCCGATGCCTTCTTTGACGGCTTGGGTATTCCAGGGTTCGCCGACACAGAAGCCGTCGATTTCACCAGATTTGAGCAGATCTCCCATTTCTTGGGGTGGGATGACGACGAGATTTAGATCGGTGTCAGGATCGATGCCAGCGGAGGCTAGCCAGTAACGCAACATCAGGTTGTGCATGGAGCACGAGTGGACGATGCCGAGGGTGAGTTTGCGATCGATGGTGACATTACTAATTGCGGCTCTGAGGGTTTGGAGGGTGCGGATACCTTGGTTATACAGTTCGGTGCTGAGGGTGATGGCGTTACCGTTGCGGGACAGAACTAGGGGCACGGAGATCGGGGTAGAAGGTCTTCCATTCATGCCGAGAGTGAGGGCTAGGGGCAGTCCTGCGACCATTTGGGCGGCGTGGATTTCCCCGCTTACGAGATTGTCGGCGATCGCGTCCCAGCTAGCTCCCTGGCACAAGTTCACCTGTTCGATCCCATATTTAGCAAAGAAGCCTTTTTCTTTAGCAATAATCAGCGGAGCGGAGTCGGTGAGGGGAATGTAGCCGATATTGACTGTGGTTTGCTCTAGTTTGGTGGTTTGGGGGACGAGGACTTGGGTGGATTTAGCAGATTGGCGTTGTTTGACCCGTTTTTGTTGGTTGAGGAAGTTGATGATCTCGCTCCGCATGGGGTAGTAGTCGGGGTGTTTGACTACTTCCATCCGGTGGCGGGGACGGGGTAAATCGACGGTGAGGATTTGACCGATCTGGGATTCGGGGCCATTAGTGAGCATTACCACTCGATCGGACAATAATAGAGCTTCATCTACGTCGTGCGTCACCATGACAGCGGTGACACCGCTCTCTTCACAAATGTGCATCAATTGTTCTTGCAAGCCGCCACGGGTAAGCGCGTCGAGGGCACCGAAGGGTTCGTCTAATAGTAAGAGTTTCGGGCGAATAGCTAGGGCACGAGCGATCGCCACGCGCTGTTTCATCCCACCTGAAAGTTCGCTAGGTCGCTTTTTCGCCGAGTGTTGTAAGCCGACTAATTCGATGTGATGTTCGATGATGCTATTGCGTTCGCTCTGTGGTTTTCTACTGTAGACTTCATCAACAGCCAGGGCAATATTTTCCCGCACTGATAGCCACGGCAACAGCGAATAATTCTGAAATACTACCATCCGATCGGGGCCAGGTTCGGTGATTTCTCGCCCTTCTAAAATTACCCCGCCCGCAGTGGCTCGATCGAGTCCCGCTATCATATTTAATAATGTCGATTTTCCACAGCCAGAGTGACCGATCAAAGACAAAAATTCACCCTGTTTAATCTCTAATTCAATATTTTTAAGCGCGACATATTTTCCGCCATTAGCCAGCGGGAATACTTTATCTACATGGTCGATTTGAACAAACATACATTAGGATATAATTGATAATTAATAATTGATAATTGATAGCTTGCACTGTTGGCGTTAGCCTGCCGTAGGCATAGTGTTGATAGTTAATAGGATGTAGGGTGTGTTAGGCAACAGCCGCATGAGCACCAAGGTTGAAACTACTTCAAATCTTCGGCAACAATCTTGGTCGCGATGAAGGCGATCGATCGATCTAATAAGAAACCAACTATTCCCACATAAATCAAAGCGAGAATAATCCGATCGAGGTAGGCATTATTATAAGACTCCCAGATAAAAAAGCCGATGCCTACATCACTTCTGAGCATTTCCGCAGCGACGATCGCCAGCCAAGACAAACCGATGCCAATCCGCAATCCAGTAAATATGTAAGGTAATGATGCAGGTAATAAAATCTTGAAGAAATAAGCTTTATTTGATAACTTTAGTACTCGTTTAACGTTGATATAATCTTGAGGAATCTGTTGCACGCCAACGGTAGTATTAATCAAAATTGGCCAGACAGCAGTAATGAAGATTACAAAAATTGCGGCTAGTCCATTATCCTTGAGAGCTGCCAGCGCGATCGGCAACCATGCCAATGGTGGAATCGTTCTCAATACCTGAAAAATTGGATCCAGCGATCGATATACTAATTTATTAGAGCCAATTAAAATCCCAAATCCTACCCCAACAATTGCTGACAAACTAAACCCGATCGCTACCCGTTGCAGACTAGCAAAAACTTGTAGAGCTAAACCTTTAGAATTGCCCCCATTGTCAAAAAATGGATTTATAATAAATGGATCCCAAGCACCCTGCACTACTTGAATCGGCCCTGGCAATCCTTCTGAACCAGGTAGACATAGTAGTTGCCAGATTGTCAAGAATACTAGCAAAGCAACCACTGGCGGTAGAATTCCTCTGGCTTGTTTGACAATCCAAGAGTTATTATTGCTATTACTCCCACGGCGATTTTTTGTGACTTTCTGACTACTTACTGCCATAATTCTCCTAGTTATTAATATCCGATACCCCAAGCGGGGCTAAAGTAAAAGATCCCCTCCTGGGATCGACGTTTTTAGATCTAGGGTTCCCTCGAATAAAAAACGTCAAGACAGCGAAAAGTGCGGGAACAGGGGTTTCCCCAAGTAGAGCACCTTTTCAAGACAGGGGTGCCCGCAGGTTAGAGTGGAGTCCGTAGTAATATATTTATTCGATAGAGATTGCCCAGAAACTAAATGGTGGGCAGTGCCCACCCTGCCTCACGACAAAATACTTACTCACACATTACTGCTTTAGCTAATTTAAGCCTTCTTAATCTTGAGAGATTTAAGATACTCATCAGGCTTTTCCGGATCGAATTTTACCCCATCAAAGAAGGTTTCCACACCACGGGAAGTACTAGTCGGAATTTGTGCAGCATCAACCTTTAGAGCCGTCGCTGCTGCTTTCCATAAGTCCTCACGATTGACCTTTTTAATCATCTCCTTGGCTTTGACAAAATCAGTTGGAATATTACCCCAACGCATGTTTTCAGTTAAGAACCACAGATCGTGACTTTGATAGGGATAGGAAGTATTATCCGCCCAGAATTTCATCGAGTTGGGATAATTAGCCTCAGTTCGGCCGTCACCATAATCGATTTTACCCTGAATCCTACCGAGGATATCGGCGACAGGAATATCAAACCATTTAGGCATGGAAATAATTTTAGCCATTTCCTCTTTATTCTCTGGCTTGTCACACCACTGTTGTGCTTCTTGAACTGCCATGAGGATTGCTTGAGTTGCTTTAGGATTTTTGTCTACCCAATCAGCTCGCATTGCCAAGGCTTTTTCGGGATGATCTTTCCACAGTTCGCCAGTTACTAATGCGGTATAACCCAGCTTTTGATTGACTAATCTGGCATTCCAAGGTTCGCCCACACAAAAAGCTTCCATACTTCCTGTTTTCATGTTCGATACCATCTGTGGGGGTGGTACGGGCACGAGGGAGACATCTTTATTTGGATCTACACCATTAGCTGCTAACCAATAACGCATCCACAGATCGTGAGTACCGCCAGGAAAAGTAATCGCTGCTTTGAGATCTGATTTACCACCAGCTTTGGTTTTAGCTTGTGCTAGAGCATCTTTAAATCCCGCTCCTCTGAGTTGAATTTTGGCGTCTTTATAGGTATTGGCGACCGAAATTGCCTGCCCGTTTGTATTCAGTCGTGCCAAAATATACATTGGTACGGGTTGTTTCGTTTTAGTCATGCCCATCGTCATGAAATAGGGCATTGGTGACAAAATATGCGCCCCATCGATACCGCCGCCACTAGAGCCAGTCTCTAAATTATCGCGAGTAACCGGCCAAGAAGTTTGCTTGAGCACTTCGACATCTTTCATGCCATATTTAGCAAACAAACCTTTCTCTTTGGCAATGATTAATGGTGCTGAATCTGTCAGGGGAATAAATCCTAGTCTAGCAGTGGTTACTTCTGGAGCATCTGCTGCGGCAATTGTGGGCGTGGTATCAGTAGAACCTTTTTCGCCTTCAGCTTTTTTACTACAGGCATTGGTTAGGACGCTAGCTGCGGCAGTAATCCCAGACGCGAGCATAAACTTCCTTCTCGAAAATTGATTCATATATTTACCGATCGTTGCTCGTATTTAGATCTCTAAAATCGCTATATGCCATTTAGTCCTAACCATTGTCGTTTTTGAATGCCTAGAAAACTGTGATTTTTGTTACCGATTTCCAATTACCTGTTGATAAACATCGATTTTTAGAATCATAAAATACGGAAATTCAAAACAGTAACGATCGCTACCGTTTACAGCTATTATTAATTCACAAAAAATTATCAGATCGATAATCTAATCTAATCTATATCCCCAGCGAAAAGGGCACCCCTACAAGTTAATGCTGTAGGGATGCCCTTTAGATATAGCCTTTCAACTAAAAAGATGATTACTCGATGATTTTTGGTGCTCGTAGAAACTCACTGACAGCAACTGGATTGGACTGCTGCCGAGCGATTGTCGGAACGGAATCCCGCAGATGTGCTGTCAAAGCGGTAGTTGTCGGATCGTAAATCTGGGTGAGGAGTTTGGGATAAAAACCTACCCCAATAATCGGTACCAATAGACAGGCGATGATAAACACCTCTCGCGGTTCGGCATCGACTAACTCTTCATGTTCGACTAATTCTTTATTTTCCGCACCGTAAAAGATTTCTCGCAGCATCGAGAGCAGATAAATCGGTGTCAAGACTACGCCGATCGCGGCAATTAGCACCATGATTACTTTAAACTGAGGGTTGTAAGCATCACTGGTGACAAAGCCAACAAATACCATCAATTCAGCTACGAAGCCGCTCATCCCAGGTAATGCTAGCGAAGCCATCGAACAGGCAACAAACATCGCAAAGATCTTTTTCATCTTTTGTCCGACACCCCCCATTTCGTCTAACATCAACGTGTGAGTGCGATCGTAAGTAGCCCCAACTAGGAAAAATAAACTCGCCCCAATCAAGCCATGCGATACCATCTGCAAGACTGCGCCACTCATCCCGATATCGGTAAAGGAGGCAATCCCAATCAGCACAAATCCCATGTGAGAAATTGAAGAATAAGCAATCTTCCGTTTGAGATTTCTCTGTGCGAAAGAAGTCAATGCAGCGTAGACAATATTCACCACCCCCAGCACGATTAAGACTGGTGCAAAAGTAGCATGAGCGTCAGGCAACATCCCTGCATTCATCCGAATCAGGGCATAACCACCCATCTTCAGCAAAATTCCGGCGAGTAGCATGTGGACGGGTGCCGTAGCTTCTCCATGTGCATCTGGGAGCCACGTATGCAGGGGAATAATCGGTAATTTCACCCCATAGGCAATCAACAACCCAGCATACATAAATAACTGAAAATTCTGGGCGTAATCCTTGGCTGCCAATGTCCGCATATCAAAGCTGATCGTATCGCCATAAAATCCCATCGCTAAGGCAGCTACCAGGATGAATAAGGAGCCGCCAGCCGTATACAGGATAAACTTGGTCGAAGCATATAGTCGCTTCTTCCCGCCCCAAATAGACAGGAATAGATAAACAGGGATCAGTTCTAGCTCCCAGACAAGGAAAAATAGCAACATATCTTGCACGGCGAAGACAGCCACCTGTCCGCCGTACATCACCAACATCAAAAAGTAAAACAGCTTGGGCTTGAAGGTGACGGGCCAAGCTGCTAAGATTGCCAGCGTACTGATAAAGCCTGTGAGCAATACTAACGGCATGGAGAGACCATCCACACCCACCGACCATCTCAAATCTAGTTGTGGCACCCAAGGATAACTCTCGACCAATTGTAACTGGTCGCTATGAATGTCATAGTGATTGGCAAATGTATAGACAATCAGGACAAAATCGAGCAAGCCCACGATCAGAGCATACCAGCGAACTGTCCGCCCATCTTTATCGGGAATAATCGGAATCGCCAGGGACGCCAGAACTGGAAATAAGATAATCGCTGTCAACCAGGGAAAGCTATTCATAGGCATTAAAATCGGGATGTGCCCAATAGATTAGTTAATATATTTAGTGACGATCGAGGGTGGGAATGCGATCGGGTCTAAAATCTGAAGGATGAAGGAGATTTGTTGAGACAATACTCGCGCAGACGAGTCAATTGTTAAGCTAAAAGTTCTGATAGCAATTCTCAGCTTGGGATACTGCCTCAATGAATGACAGCCGATCGCAGCTAGCTACTTTGACGCATGGGATCTAGTCTTTGGACGTTAAACCACACCTCTTTGACACTATATGCGATCCCCAGAGGGTGGGACTGGGATCGAAGAATTCCTTAACAAGTTTTTAGGAGTGAGAACACACAAAGAAACCCGACTTCTGTAGAGAAGTCGGGTTTCTGGAATACGTAAATCTAGAATAGATTTAGGTATGGTTTTGGTAGTTAAGTGCTATGGCCAGCGTCGGACTCGAACCGACACGCTTTCGCGGATGATTTTGAGTCAACTGCGTCTACCAATTCCGCCAGCCAGCCGTATTTATAGCTTGCTTATCATAACGCATAGATGGGTTATTTAGCAAGGACTGGTAATTATCGGTTTGCGACCAGAGATCGATCTCCTTTGCCCGCAATACGGGTACCGGATGGCTGAGTTGTTCGGTTTGGCTAGCCGTGAGCATTTTGCCAAAACTAGTATTCCCGATCGCTTCGTAGGCACGAGCCTGAGCCAAAAACGCATCGACATTTAGTAATGGTGCTAGCAGTGGGGAACCACCAGAAAGTTTCATCAATACTGAGATGACTGTTTTGGGATCTTGACTGACCAGGAGCGCGGCTCGATCGCAACTAAACTCGGCACAGCGCAACCATTGGAGCATTTGAGCCTGAAGATTTTGGGCGATCGCATTTCCGATGCCTGGTAATAAACCACCTGTGGCGAGAACGATGATATTTGCTAGAGTGAGATAGACGCCATGTTCGCATTTGAGATGCCCCAACTCGTGGGCGAGTACCGCCTGGAGTTCTGCTGGGGTAAGTAAGTCTACCAGTGAGGTATGGACGACAATAAACGGTTTCTTACCCCGCACTGCCATCGTATAAGCATTTGGGGCTGGATGCTGTTTGAGATATAGTTGAGGCACTTCTAGATCGAGGATCTGACAGGCTTCAACTAATAATTTGTGAATGTCGGGGAGTTGTTGTTCGCCAATCAGGACACTGGCTGCAATGTTATTTAAATACAAAAAGTCTTCGGTTACGCCACCTAATAAATTGCGAACCAACAAATCCAAGCCTGGAAGTCTCCGCAGACTAGTAGTGGCTTCTAAGTCTAGGGGGTGTCGAAATCGATCGGCTTTGAGACCGATTAATTGAGTCTTGGTGTTTAACATTTTTAGAATTATCGAAATATTAGTCTTCAAATATCAACTTTTCGATCCGTTTGAGACTTGCCCAGTCAGGTTTACGGGCAAATCCATCCTTAAAGTTTGCGACTACCTGTTCGTGGACTTCAGGCGCAGCCTCGACGAGACTTTTGGCCATCTCAATGTGTTCGCGGACACCAGATTGCTTGGTTTCTAGCATTGCTGCGGCGAGATTGATCCGCGTTTGGGCATCAAAGGGATCGATCTTCATCGATTTTTGGGCAGCTTTCATTGCCAGTTGGGGCTTATCTTCGAGCAAGTACAACCAGGCTAAACATGTCCAGGCACTATCGAGTTTTGGCGATCGATTACAAATATCGACGAAAATCGGTAGTAGCTGTGCCGGACTTTTCTCCCCAGCCTGATAGTCCTGAATCGCGTTGTCAAATAATTCAGCAGGAGTGATGGTTTCAGTCATGAATTTAGGGGAGGGTGAATAGTGAATGGTGGATAGTGGATGGTGAATAAATGCTGGGCTTTCAAGATTGAGGAATAAACAGATATCGATTTCTATCCACTATCCACCATTCACTATCCACTATTCCTGCCCTTAAACTGCAAAAGACTTACCACAGCCACAACTTTGAGCGGCGTTGGGGTTGGTAAATTGGAAACCACCACCGATCATGGCGTCGCTGTAGTCGAGGACTAAACCGTAGACATACAACATACTCTTGCGATCGCAGACTAGTTTAAAACCGCCATAGTCGCAGATTTCATCATCATCGCGAATTTGACTGGGATCTTCAAAATCCATCACATAGGACATCCCCGAACAACCACCTTGGCGGACACCCACTCGTAAGCAGAGATCTTTACCTTGCTTTTCACGCAATGCGAGTACGTGTGCCAGCGCATTATCGGTCATTTGGATGCTGGGCTTTTTAGCTGTCATTACTTCAGTCATGACCTTCGATCGACTCCTAGTAAAAAATCTGGTTGTGGATTTGAGATCTAAATAAATCTCATCCTAAATCTATGTTAACTTCTCTGACCCAAAAGGTCATAAGATCGGAATGATGGATACTGTAACTTAAAATGAAGATCTATTCTAGATTTTAAAGGATCTGACTTGAATCACCAGTGGCGACAGTCTTGGCAACGTTTGGGTGAGTCTGTGCAAACAGATCGCGCAAACCAGGTTTGACTAGAAGCTGTGGTGACGATCTGATTGATTCTGCTAACGCTCGATCCCAGGTGCAATTTGATTATGACGGCGATTAGTCCTTCGACTCGACGACGACTCCAACAACTCCCTCAAGTTCCTAGTGTGTGGGAGGGAGACAGGCGATATGTAGCGCAATTGATGGAAGAAGCAGATCCAGAAAGCGACGAGCGACGGGAATCGATCGTGTGGGTTGACGGGGTTGAATGTGTCGTGCGATCGATGGAAGTGGTCAATGCCACGATGGGCATCGAAGCGATCGTCAGGGCACTGATCAAGGCAATGGAGGCACCTCAACCGCCTTCCCAGCCAGCTCGTCCCCAGAAAATCATCGTTTGCGATCGGCAGTTGCAATTTTATCTGCGGGGAGTGCTTCAGGACTTGGACATCATCGTTGATTATGTACCAGAATTGCCTGTGATCGATGAATTATTCAATCGGTTTGCCCAGATGGCTGGCGCACGGATTCCCAAATTGCCCCGCAAATATTTGGAGCTACTCAGAGCGACAGCTAGAGAACTGTGGGATCTGGCTCCTTGGTCGATGCTAGCTGATTATGAGGCAATTTCGATCGAGTTAAATCGCTGGGACATCCAAAAATTTTATGTCTCGGTGATGGGGATGTTGGGGATGGAGTATGGGGTATTGCTGTATCGCTCGGTTGATTCCCTGCGACGGTTTCGGGCGATGGCTCTAAATGAAGATGAATCGCTCCAGATGGAGTCAGCATTCTTGTCTCAAGATTGTATCTTTGTGACTTTCGATGCGATCGCCCCAGATCCAGATGGCGATCTGGGTACATTGCTTGCGGCGGAGATCGAGCCGAACTTTGGAAACATCCATCCAATGGAGGGAATGCGCCCCTTCTTGTACGAGGAAGAAGCGATCGCGACCCATGTTGCCCTAGACGCGCTCAAGGGGTTTGTGAGCGAGTTTAGGCAGCAATTGCAAGCAGACGATCTGCCCAGTCTGACTACCTGCATCTCAGTGACTACCCCCGATACCAACCAGATCCACCAGGTGAGTGTCGAGACGCTCCCCGAACTCTCCCAGGAATTGCTCGGTATGCACCTAGCAATTGGCTCGGATGATGAGTTCGATCCATTGGAACTCCAGATTCGCGAGGACTTAATTCCCCACAATTCATTTATCAGTTTGGGGATGATGCCCTGGGATCGAGTAGAGACAATTCGCCAATCTGCTGACTATCATCAAACCAGTCAAGTCACACAGGCTGGGGAAGGATTGCCAATTATCCTGATCCAAACCACCCGCCCCAAAGCCCGCGAAATTATCGATCGGATTCAACAAGCTGGCGGCTTACAGGGGATTTGCTTCAATCCTGGCGAAGATCCGATCGCTGGAGCCAGTTTTGACTTGGGAATACTCCAGTTAGCTGATGGCGAAATGCAGTTATTTGGCGAGTTTCGGAATGAAAGTGCGGTACATATTGAAGCCCGCAAAAAGTGGAACCAGCGCAGCAAAAAAACTCAGGGTTATTGTGGGTTGATCGTGGCTCAGGGGTTGACAGGCAAAGCCCGTGGCAATCCAGGTATTCGCGAAACAATTGCCTTCCTCGAAACCAAGTCTTTATCCAACGACGATCTAGGCTTAGGCACATTACAATTGACACCTCATTTTGAGTAAGATATCTAGCTAGGAGCGATTGTTGCCGATCGGCTCAAATTTGCGGATGAGTCTAAATCTCAGCAATCGTCCAAGTGAACCTTAGCACTGGTCACTCAAATCTGCTAGCGACTCTCATCCCACCCATTCCCGCGAGCCGCCGATCGGAACGCTCCGCTGTGCCTACGCTAACGCGTTGGCGTAGGCAACGCCTTGCGCTTACGGAACGAGAATCGATCTACCATTCACTCACTACCCCAGATCTCTAATTTGACAATGGTTAACATAGATTAGGCACATTGATTGTGAATTTGAGTCGATCGAGTGGGAAGTATAGATAGTAGGGCATTTATTTTGTCTAGATTAGATCGATCCGCGACTGGTATATGGCAAACTAGATCCAAATCTGCGTAAATTTAGCTTTGTAGTAAGTTTCTGGCGAGGCTAAATCGGCGGTAATAGGTTTGGGAGTTGTAAGAAACAGATAAAAAATCCGACCTGTGAAAATGCTTAGATCCCACTCACTCACAACAAATCCTGTCAGGACTCTCAAATAATCCCCGCTGGCTTTGAGGCGGCTATCTCATAACCATCTGCGTGCTGTCATTTACCATGCTTACCTGTTCCCACTGTCGATCGTCAAATCCAGACAACCATAACTTTTGTCAAAGTTGCGGCCGATCGCTCAAGCACTATATCTGTCATAATTGTAGTAGTGATGTAGAATTTGATGCCCAAAATTGTCCCCAGTGTCAAGCAATCAGTGGTACATACTGGCAGGCAATTATCGAGCCGACAGCAAGTGAGACAATGGGGGCAGGTATTGTCCCCACCAGCACAGATGAGTTAAATCCTGCCGCTCCTGTAGCAATCGCCACAGTCACCGATAGTGCCAGCGACCTCCAGGTACTGATTAGCCCGTGGGATCTACCCCCACCAGTGCTGGCTGTACCTGTGGAGATTGCCCCAGCAAATTTGTCGTCGGGCACAATTAGCGACGATTTGGAGACTAGTCCTTGGGACTTGGGACGAACGGAGTCAACTTTTAGCAGATCGACCTCAGCGCAACCCAGCCAGGATGCAGCTATTCCCTGGAGTACCGTCGCTACCAACCCAGACCAACCACTGGTAACAACTACCTATCTCGATCCTCAGTGTCAATATAGATTGCTCGATCCTGTGGTCATCCAACTATTGAGACCGAGTGACTTTAGCCAAGTACGGGTAATCGATCGTCAACCTTTCTGTAATTCCCTCTTGGAGATATTGATGGAGCAAGAACTCGCCACATTAGACAACGCCGAAGACCCTAGCGTACCGCCAGGTGAATCACCAGCACAAACAAATCGACAATGGCAATTTTGGAATAGTCATGGCATTCCCAAAGTTGCCCAGGCCTATATCGCCCTACAAGTAAGTTTGCCAGGGACAATTCCCGCGATTCGCGATGGTTGGGATAAAGATGGCAAAACAGTGACCATTGTTGAGGATCGCAGCGACTGGACACAGTTGATAGCTAGTTGGAACGAGCCGAATATCCCCGCATCACAGACGATCTACTGGCTCGACTATACGCTCAAACTATGGGTTGCACTCGAACCGTGGCAAATGCGCCAAAGCTTATTAGAAATCGCTAATTTGTTACTAGATGAAGATGCGAGGATCTGCTTTCAACGGTTGTACCCAGAACCAGCAGATCGCCAACTCAAGCTGGCAGATTTGGCTCAGATGTGGAAAAGTTTATTCGATCGAGCGGATCGATTTGACGCCAATGAAGCGCGTCAGTTGCCCTCACCGCTAGTAGATCTGATCCACTCCATCCAGATTGGCGAAGTAGAACGAGTTGAGGAAGTCAGATCTAGACTTCAGCAAATTGCCTATGAACTAGAACCAAAACAACTCAGCGCACCCCTCAAATCCTCAGCATCGGGGGATTTAAGTATCGCTCATGATGCGCCGACAATTGGCTTGGATCGGAAACTAATCGGTTTGGAAGATGCGGCTGCTACCCACACTGGGAAAAAGCGCGACCACAATGAAGATTGCTTCGGGATTGTCAGCCGGATCGAACGCCGAGATAGTCCTAAAGGCAAAAAGATCTCCGCCCAGGGTTTATATATTCTCTGTGATGGGATGGGGGGACATGCTGGTGGAGAAATAGCTAGCTCCATGACAGTTGACCTGTTGCGAGACTATTTTGCGACTAAATGGGGTGATACTCTCCCCGACGAGCAAACGATCCGTGAAGGGATTGTGGCGGCAAATGAGGCGGTGTTTGAAATCAACCAAAAAAATTCGGCTCAGGGTAGTGGCAGAATGGGTACTACTCTGGTACTAGTGCTAGTTCAAGACCAAAATATTGCTGTCGCGCATGTGGGCGACTCGCGCTGTTATGGGATTACACCTACTCAGGGTTTGATCCAACTCACCCTCGACCATGAAGTCGGACAGCAACAAATCTTACGGGGAGTCGATCCAGAGATTGCTTATGGTCGTCCCGATTCTTATCAATTGACTCAAGCAATTGGGCCGCGCGATCGCAATTATATTGCCCCTGATATCAGATTCTTTGAACTCCAAGAAGATACTTTGATTTTACTGGCTTCTGACGGTTTAACTGACAATCAACTACTAGAAAATTACTGGCTCACAAATGTTGCACCATTGCTATCTAATGATTCTAATCTTCAAGATGGAGTCGATCGGTTAATCGATTTTGCCAATGAATACAACGGGCATGATAATATTACAGCGATGGTAGTTCGAGCTAAGTTGGGTTGATAGTTGATAGTTGATAGTTGATAGTTGATAATTGATAATTGATAATTGATATAGCAATCCTATTTGATTTGTACAAATGTAGGGTGTGTTATCGTGGAGCGTAACGCACCAAAGAGTAGTAAATCTCACGAATAAAATAGGATTGCTCTAGTTGATAAATCCGATCCTCGATTTTTGTAGAGGAATCTTGTTAAAATTGAGACAAATATAGTTAGAAAGAGCATAATTTAAATGCTAGCTACTAATCAGATAGTTTATCCAGACAGTGACGGGCAACCGATGGCAGATAATACCAAGCAGTTCCGCTGGATTATGCTGATCCACGCCAATCTAAACTGGTTGTTTCGCGACGAAGAACTAGTTTTTGTAGCGGGAGATTTATTGTGGTATCCCGTCGAAGGTAATCCTAAATATCGAGTGGCTCCAGATGTGATGATAGCCTTTGGTAGACCAAAAGGCGACAGGGGTTCATACAAACAATGGCAAGAAGATAATATCGCTCCTCAAGTGGTATTTGAGATTCTCTCTCCAGGCAATACCGAGGGCGAAATGGATCGCAAATTACAGATTTATGCTCGGTGTGGCGTGGAAGAGTACTATATCTACGATCCAGACCGATTTGTGCTGAAAGGCTACCAACGCAGCGATGACTTTTATCTCGAACGAATCGATCGGATGGATGGATGGACTAGTCCGCGTTTAGGGATTACTTTTGAGTTAATTGAAGGCGAATTGCAACTTACCCATCCTGATGGGCGAGTCTTTGAGAGTTTCGATAATGTCGCCACCGAACGCGATTTAATTTGTGCTGACAACCAGCAGCTAGAGAGCGATAAACAACAACTAGAGACTGATAAACAACAATTAGAGGCTGAGAAAAAACAACTAGAGGCTGCAAAAAATAAGCGAGATGCTAAACTCCGAGAATTGGGGATCGATCCAGACACTCTATGATGTTCGATAGTCTGGCTCCAATTTGGTTATTTCTGGGTGGCTTGGTCCTACGCTACGGAGGGGATTTACTCAAAACGATCGCTCAGTTTGGACTGCAAAGATTGGCGTGTCAAATCACGATCGCTGAAACTAATCCGATTTATAGTGCGATCTGTTGGGAATTGGAACGTACGGGTAAAGTTTATGATTTTAGTGAATTAATCTACACTTCGACACCATTAGTACCACCCGCGATCGAATCACCAACGCTCAAAACCAAGTTAGAACCGCGTTCGGGGTGGATTGGAATTGGCTACCAGGGCGCGTATATCGGTATCCACCGTCATGATTTTAAAGTAACTGAGTTGCAGAATACCCAGCTCATCACCTTGGCAACATTGCGCTGGTGGCAGCCTCAGATGCTCAAATGGTTGACCAATATTGAGGCAAATTATAATCTAGAAGCACCGTTAATCGTCAGACTAATTGGCGGTACCATCTCAATTGTGCGGACTCAAACCAAGCGGCGACGAGAAACCTTGGCAATCGATACCGTCACCGAAACCACACTGTTTAAAGATCTCGATCGATTCCTTCAGAGTCGCGATCTCTATCGTCAACGGGGCATCCCGTGGCGGCGGGGATATCTGCTCTACGGCCCTCCAGGGACGGGTAAAAGCTCGCTCATCCAAGCGATCGCCAGTTACTACGGTCGGCAGCTTGTCTCGCTCTCCCTGACTGATATGGACGATAGTGCCTTGCTGCGCGCCTGGTCGGAAATTACCGCAAATTCGATCGTTGCCCTCGAAGATATCGATAGTGTATTTACAGGTCGTAAACCTTTAGGCGATCTGTCATTTAGTGCCCTCCTCAATACCCTAGACGGTGCAGGAGCCGTCGAAGGCAGTATTACGATCTTGACGACCAATCACCGAGCACAACTCGATCCTGCCCTGATTCGCCCTGGTAGATGCGATCGAGAGTTCAAATTAGACTATCTGAGTGCGGAAAGTTGCGCCAAGATGTTTGGTTGTTTCTTTCCCGATTCTAACTTAGCCACAGTCGTCTCTGAGCAGTTGGGTAGTTATCGAGTTTCTCCAGCGGCATGGCAAAATTATCTTCAGTGCCAGGATAGTGCTGAGGAAGCAGTAACCAATTGTAATTTTGCCGATCTGCAACTGGATTAGAGGATTTCAAGCGACGGCACTCATTGCCAACTGACATATTAGTCCGCGCAGGTGGACTTTGCATCATAAGCCGAGACTTTCAGTCTCCAGGCTCTTCTTATCCTAAACTGACGTTAATTTACTTCGCCTGTCGAATCAGCTCGATCGTTTTATTATAATCGGCTGTTTGTCCCTGCTGGCGGAATAATTGGGCACCTTTATTGAGATCGGCAATTGCTCCCTTTTTATCGCCGATAGTTAATTTAACCGCACCTCGGTTGCTGTAAGTCTCCGCATCTTGGGGATTGAGGGAGATCGATCGATCGAAATCTAGAATCGCCCCGCGCTTGTCGCCTAGTTCAAATTTTGCCACACCCCGATTGTAGTAAATCAGCGCATCTTGAGGATCGAGGGCAATCGCGCGATCGTAATCCTTAATTGCCCCCTGAGCATCGCCATGCTGATACTTAGTAGCACCTTGCTCGTTGTAGTCTATGGCAGGCTTGGGGATGGGCAGAGAAAAACTAGATGAGCAAGCAGATAGGGGAATCGAGATCGTTGAAAAGAGGAGGGTGAGCGATACAATCGTGGCTTTCATGGAAATATAGCAGTTTCCGGTGCGATGAGATGGGGGATGAGAAATAGGGCAATCGATCGATTGTCCCTACTACTGCATTTTCACTGTTTTACCACACAGCAGGGGTTGAAAGCTCCTGCCTTTAGGCATATTTGTTGTTAGTCCGTTCTAAATCTCCCCAACAACTTCGTCTCGATTCGCTAAACTTTCTCTGCGATCCCCTGCGCGAACGGCGGCAAGAGCGAATCGCTGTCAACTGTCAACTATCTACCGCGACTTTGCTAGAATCCCAAATCTGCGGCAATCCGGTGAGCGCAAGCAAACCCAGAAAACGCTACAGCATTCAATCCTTGCCCTGGGAAAGTACTATCGCCGACACAATATAGTCCAGGTACCGCCGTGCGATTGAATGGCATATTTAATAATCCTGGTAACTTCCGACGGGGAACTGGGCCGTAACTACCGTCAGCACGACCGAGGAAGCGTCTGTGAGTGCGTGGAGTACCAATTTCCATAAAATCTAAACCTGCGTCTAGCCCAGGGAAAATCCGCTCCAATCGATCGATTATCGATCCTGCTTGGGCTTCTTTTTTTGCTTCATAATCACTAGGACTTAAACCTTCCCAATCACTCATCCAACTAGGTGTAAAAGCATGAATAATATGATATCCATCCGGTGCCAAACTCGGATCGAGTAAAGTGGGAATCGACACAAAAATTGTCCCTTCTGGCTCTTCCATCTGCGTCCAATCTTCCAGCAGTACATGGTGACACTCAGTCCCCACAGGTAATACCTTTGCTGCCACGCCTAGATGCAGACTCAAGAAAGCTGGAGACTTCTGATAGCGTTGCTGCCATTTGCGCTCCTTGGCGGGCATCTCGGCTGGTGGTAACAGCTTCTCAAAAGTATCCCACCGAGTCGCATTGGATACGATCCGTTGAGCGCGAAAAATCTTGCCACTTGCCAATTCTACCCCGACAGCCCGACCTTGCTCGGTGATGATTTTTTTCACCCGTGACTTGTAGTGGATTTCACCGCCAGCTTTTTCCAAGCCAGCCACTAACTTTTGGGCGATTTGTCCGACACCACCTTTGGGATAATTAATCCCCCCATAATGTCTATCTGAAAATACCATTCCCGCATTAATCATCGGGGTGAGTTCGGCAGGCACCACCGACCAAATATAGCACTCAATATCAATAAACTTGAGGACATTTGGATCTTTGATATATTTGCGCGCGATATCCCCAACATTTAGCGGTAAATACTTCACCAAACCCAGACAAGCAGCCGGATGCTGAAAAAAGACCCGAGTCAGATACCGCAACTCTTCGAGCGATAATAAATCCATCGCATTTAGACAATTAAACACCCGCCAACACTCATCATAAAACTGTCTAATTCCCTTGGCTTCATGCGGAAATTTAGCAAATAATTCCTGTAAAAATTGCTCGTAATCCTGATGAACCTTAATATCTAGATCGTTGGGTAAATGATATTGCACCTGTACCGGATCGGCAATCGTTTCGATCTTTTCGCCCACCGCTGCCAACGCACGAGTCAATAAATTAGTAGTACCTTTTTGCCCAAATCCAAAAATCATCGAAGCACCAACGTCAAATCGATAGCCCTGACGATCGAAATAGCCCGAACTCCCCCCAGGAATCAGATAGCTCTCTAGTACCAACACCTTTGCACCTTTAGCCGCCAACTGAGTCGCTGTCACCAATCCGCCAATCCCCGAACCAATGATAATGGCATCGAAATTGGTTCGATCGTCCAGAGTAGCGTTAGCTTCAGTAATAGCACTCACAGTCATAATTAACTCAATTGACAGTTAGGTTTTTATTGATGGTGGGGGAATCAGCCCCCGATCGATGACAACTTTACGTCAGTCATATAGTATCTAATTTTACCCCTTTTCTCTCCTAACGCAAAGGCGCGGCTCTATTGACGATCGGTGGTCATACAGTGTGATACCGTGAACGGTGAATCTAGAAAAAAGATTGAGAAACACCTTTTCGTCGTACCTAATTTAAATTGCGAATTGTAACGTGGCTGTCCCGCATGGGGGTGTTTTTCTGCGATACTGATACGATAAAAGAATCTATGTTGGAACGATCTCATGCGGGATGCTGTAACAAATCTCATTAAAAGTTACGATATAACAGGTCGTTATCTAGATCGGAACGCGATCGATAGCTTAAAATCTTACTTTGATACTGGTGCGGCGAGAATTAATGCTGCTGGGGTCATCAATGCCAATGCAGCCGCGATCGTCAAGCAGACAAGTTTGCAGTTATTTGATGAATTACCAGAATTAATCCGACCTGGTGGCAATGCCTACACTACCAGGCGTTATGCTGCTTGTCTGCGGGATCTGGATTATTATCTCCGATATGCTAGCTATGCGATCGTGGCTGGAGATACGAATGTGCTGGATGAGCGAGTGCTGCAAGGCTTGCGAGAGACTTATAATTCTCTAGGTACCCCCATCGCTCCAACAGTGCGGGGAATTCAAATTATGAAGGCTCTGATCAAAGATCGATTAGCCTTGGCTGGTACGACTGACACTACCTGTGTAGATGCACCTTTCGATCACATGACTCGTGAAATCAGCGAACGGGACATCTAATCGTTTCGTTTAGCAGCTTAATCCTTAGAGGGTGTTTGAAAAGTATAGATTGAATCCCCCCAGCCCCCTTAAAAAGGGGGAGCAAGAGTCTTAGTCCCCCTTTTTAAGGGGGATTTAGCGGCTCGCTATGGGCGGGGTTCCCCCGCACATAAAAGCGAGACAA
>NZ_JBGSQZ010000319.1:0-13466 GCF_041737865.1 Chamaesiphon sp. | reverse complement strand
CCTTGCTAAAAAATGGTTTTGTTGCAAATATTCTCACTCGATCGCCAGATTCAAGCGATCGAGTGCAAGGGTTCTGAGCCTTTCAACGTCAAAACCTTGCACTTAATTTCTGAAAAAAGGCTCAAAACCCTTGCAGTGATTGGCTTGCTGAGATCTTCAGCAAGCCCTAATTACGCGATTAAAGAAGCGGATGCGCTCCCGCCTTTGTTCCCCGACCGTTGATTACTTCTCGATCGAGTACAGCATCAATTGCTTGGCGTACAGACTCACTAGAGTAGTATTGCTTGGAGTTATCAATTACTACTTTCAACGCTTTCATTCCCGCAGCATGGAGATGAGAAACTGTCAATAGTTGATTTAGCCGATCTGCGGACAAATCCTTTAATAGTTGACCGATCCCAAAATTAAAGAATGGTGACGCACAAATCTCTACACCACTAAAGTCAAGCTCTACTTGCTCTCCCGCTAGTAGCTTCGAGTGAATCGAATCGTACAACTGTTGACCGTCATCGATCGTAATACAGTTTTCGCCGATCAAGTCTTTGATAAAAATAGTATTTACGTTGTTCATAGCCTTCAACTTCCCTTTAAAACAGAGTTGTGCTGCTTTCTAACCTGTGTGTATGATATTGTAAATCCGAACATTTCAGGCTGATATTAACTAGAGTTCCCATAAATGGCGTAGAACATTTACCATACCCTAAACCGTTACGATTGAATATGGTGTAACCATTATCACTGAAAATCTCTAGTTTTCCACCAGTACCCGTTATAAAATCTCTTAAAGTATCTAATCCCATACCTTTGGGGACGAGATTGGGTCGGTTAGAGTTTCCTGGGGCTATTGCCCATTCAATCGCCTGTTCCGCAGCCATTGAGTGTTGCTGTAAGTGAGTTCTGACCTTGTACGGAATACCAACTCCGAAGTCTACCAAGGATAGACTGAGTTCTTTCCGCTTGGGGTAATGCTGACCGCAGATGAACACACCTACTTTTGAATCAGCATGTTCAAAGACGTTTACGTAAATTTCTACCACCTTAGCGAGAATTTCACGTCGTATATTTTCATCAACATCGATCCAGCCTCTTCCTAACCATAACTCACGGAGATATGCTAGAAAACCATTTTTATCTATTACTCGTTCTTCTCGATAAGGGATCGAATTTCCTGACCATCCGTTACTATCCTCTGTGTGAGCCGTGTAAAAGCCATTTTGCTTGAGGTTGGTGCAAACTCGTTCTCGAATGCTATGCCAGTCTATTATAACATTTTTACCTTGAAGTTGGTTGAAACGTACTAATCCGCCGATAAAGGCTACAGCATTGTGACGGAGGAACTGACAGTCAGAAAAATCTAGAATTAGATGTTCTTTATCAGAGTTAATTGCTTGCTGGTGCAAGGAAAAGAGCCGCTCAAAGTCGTGAATTTCATCGTTGAGTGTTGGTACTTTTAGAATCAGGCTCATGGAGTATGACTAAATTTCTAGTCAAGCTTTTGATAGAAGTAAAAATATAATGCACTTGCCATGATTATGTCAATTTTAATACATCGCACTCACAATTCGCCTTTGAATGCTTTGTCTAGAATCGCTGGAAGTAGAGCATCGAGTTCTTTTAGGGATTCTTGTCGTAATCGTTTCGCGGTGTCTACGTTGGATTGGAGTGCATCGAGATAAGTAACGATGCGCTGTTGTTCAGGAAGTGAGGGAACTGGAATCAGTAACTTTCGCATTTTCTTAATACCAAAAGCTTCTTGTGCAGTTTTTCGAGTACCTTCAGTAAATTGTTCTTTCATCTGAGGAGAACGCAACAACCCTAATATGAATTCTTTCATAACTTTGGATTCGTCAGGTTGAACAAGTACTACATTTGCAGAAAGTGCAAATCTATCTTTGACAATTATTGGTCTAGCAGCCCCAATAGTACCGATTTTACCAAGAACAATATCACCTGTCTTTAATGTAAATGATGCTTCCTGACGTTCGATAGCTGTAATAGAAACTTTTCTCGATCCAATGATATCAACTTTGCCAGCTATAGATATATTTGCAATGCTCACGTATGGCATCCCACCGTCGATTTCTGGCGGTGTTCGATGGTCTGGTTGTGGGTCTATAACATTAGCATATCTTTCTAAGTTTTCCCAATTATCTGAATAACTAACAGCTTGTGACCAACCTATTTCATATATTCTAGTTTTTAAAACTTCTGCTTCCTCGATCGATCTCTCCCTCAAACCCCGCGCCTCTGCTATTTTTCCCGCCAACTCCTCAATCCGCCCCACAATCCGCCGTTGTTCTTCTAAAGGTGGAAGGGAAATTTCCATAGATAGAAACTTAGATTCTTTGAGTCGGATTCGATTTGTAGTCCCTTCACTAGCTGCCTTACATAGTTCGATGAAGCTCTCAGTTTTACTGATCCAGTTCAAAAACTGTGGAATAATCAGGCTTTTATTGAGACTAAATACGGGGAAATCATTCGTGACAACAGCACCAGCTAGAGATTCAGGAATCAGACCAAAAGCTCCATGACGCGCATCAATTCTCGAAAGAATAAATTGACCAGCATCTACTTTGAGCCTAGTGTTTGCAGATATTTCTGCGCCTGTAACCTCATTTCTTTCTACAACACCTTTGCCCCAAATCTTTACTGTTACCTGTTTGTACGTCTCTGTTGGTTTAATGTCTATCCAGCTATTAGATTTGGTGAGAATCCGACTCAGCGGAATTAAGCTTGCAGTTTTGCTCATAATTAAGATACTTTTTACTTAGCTAGAAGCCCTTCAATTTCTGCCATAATCTCAGCAACGCGCCGATCCTTGTCTAAAATATCTGCCACCAATTGCTCTGGCGGTAAATGTTCAAAATCTGACTGACTATTAGGATTCTTTTTATCTAAATTGTAAATTGCCCAGTAAATCGCATCGCCTTTCGCTTGTTCTCCTTGCGCCCAAAATACTTCCGCCTCAGTTTTGGCTTGATGATAAGCCGCTCGGAAATCATACTTCCACGCCTGTTGATTTTCCTCGCGATTATGCCACTAGGCTAGACAGTCTGCAAAAGCTTCATCCTGAATTGGTTTAGTTTTGGTATAGTTTTTGCGCCCTTCTGGTAAGGGAATCTCATAGTACCAAATCTGATTAGTCGGCTGAGATCGATCGAAGAATAAAATATTAGTGGGAATGCCAGTATAGGGAGCAAATACCCCATTCGGTAAACGGACGATCGTGTGTCAATTATAGTCCTTGAGCAAGTCTTCCTTAATCTTGGCACAAGCATTATCGCCAAATAGCACCCCATTGGGAAATACTACCGCCGCTCTTCCGGCTGTCGGGCGTTGGCGCAATCGCCGCATAATCAGCATCAGGAATAATAGCGCGGTTTCCTTGGTAGCTCGATTTGGGGGGAAATTCTTTTTGATGCTATCTTCTTCCTCTCCACCAAACGGTGGATTGGTGAGAATCACATCTACCCAATCTTTCTCACTCATCTCTGAGAGATTGAAGCGCAGACTATTACCAGTATCGATATCTGGATATTCAAACCCGTGTAATAACAGATTCATGTGCGCCAACATCAGTGGGAGGGATTTCGCCTCGGCTCCGACGATGCTAGTTTGTAAGATTTGCCAATCCTGCACCGTGCAATTTTGCTTGAGATGCTCGTAAGCCTCCACCAAAAAGCCACCCGTACCGCAAGCCGGATCGAAAATAGTTTCTCCCAGTTTGAGATCCATCGCTTGCACGATAAATCGTACCACTGTACGCGGTGTATAAAACTCCCCTGAATCCCCCGCAGCGTCTCGCATCTCCTTAATCATCGACTCGTAGAGCGTGCTGAGGATATTTACTTCCTCAGAGCTATCGAAGTGGAGATTGTCGAGCAAACTCAAGACATCATAGATACTCGCACCGCTAATCATCCGATTGCTGACATCTTTGAATACCTTCGCAATCACATCAGCGCGTTTATTCCCCGCTTTGCTCTGGAGACTGCGGAGATAGGCAAGTAATCCCATTCCCTCCTCACCATTGGGCAATACCGCCGTATCGTTATCGATAAATCCCCGTAATCGATCGCCTGTAAAGTTCTCATTAGCAGCCCAATCCCGCCATCTGTAGGGCGCGGCAATCGTACTTTTGTAAGTTTTGCCCTCTAGCTCCGCTTCTACCTCACGCAGCCGCTCAGAGTCATCTAGCAGCTTGAGAAACATCATCCAAGTAAGTTGGGGTAATCGATCCAACTCCCCATTCAAACCCTTATCAATCCGCATCTTATCCCGCGCAGATTTAATCGTGCTGCCCAGTTTTTGAGCCGTGGTGATGACTCGATCTGTCTTTTTGGTAGTGCTTTTGGGCATATTGCATCGCTATCTTGGTAAAGATGTCCAATTCTCTGGGAATCCCATGATAGCGCGATTCCGCTGTGCGGACGCTACGCGATCTGGATTCTATCTATTGAATTAATTCTCTAAAGTAAATCTCTCGACGATGACCGATTTTCAGCATTGTCTCTGGTGTATTATTGAGTACTTTACGATCCTTCTCAGATGTCGGTTTTTTTCGTATACTATTACAAATTTGCACAATAGCTACAAACCGACAATCGTATTCATTAAGGAAATCATTTCTATTCCAAAAAGAGCATCCGATATATTGACAATATCTAGCAAAACACTCAGCACCTTTTAATTGTTGGATCATTTCTTGTCTTGTTCCTCCAGTGCCAGCTTTCAGTTCGATAAAGACAATAACTTTTTTTGGCTTAACATCAGCAATAATAACAAAATCAGATCTTTTACATTCTCCGTTGTTCCCATTAAAGATTTTGATTGGTGCCTCGAATGTATCCGCCTTTACAACAATCACATCTCCACTATCTGGCAATCCTATTATTTCAACCGTATAGTTAGCCTTTATATTAGTTGGATCTTTTTCTTCTTTTTGCTCTAATATTGCTTTGTAGTTATTGTTTTTATACTTTACTAAAGGTACTGTTGCTGTATCCTTAATCATCTCCTTGAGAATGGCAAGATCCGACATCTATTCGCCACCCCAAACGATCGCGTCTTGAATTCGGTTCATATCATCGATCGTCTTATCGAAACTTCTGGCTTCAATTCCTCGCTCACTATCGATTTTAGCCTCCGTTAACGTAGGGACTTTTACTTTCCTAGTTTTACCATCTACTTTGACTAAAGCTTCTTCGGCGATATAGACCTTGATTCGATCGGCTGATAGTAACTCTGCTGGCAAATATCCTTCATCTTCAGCAAGTTGTTTGAGATGGGGTCGATCGTGATTTAACATAATCAGTGTATTCAACTCTTTAACAATATAGTCACTGTGAGTCGTTATGAATACCTTAATTCCAATATTAATCAGTCTGGCAAACAATCGAGCAATCCGTCGCTGATTTTCGGGATGTAGGTTCAATTCTGGTTCATCTACCATCAGTAGATCGCCTTTTTGAGCCTCGTGTCGCAGATAAAAGCCAATATCCAGTAAAGATCGTACAGCACTAGAGCTACTATCCATAGATAGCTTAATTCGCTTTCCCTGTTTAGGAATGTAGTAAAGTTCATCCTCACGATTCACCATGTACTCACCACCAATAATATCAGCAAAATCAGTGAGAATATCTGGATGGTGTTCCGTGATAAAACTATTTTTTTTGAAAATACTTTCTAAATTTCTTGTGAAATCAACATTCTTTTTGACTGGAAGTGGATAGTCTTTATATCCCTTAAATAAAATTTGTATTCTATCCATGTCACTGTGCGCTTGAGTCATTCGTTCAAGCAACCGATTACGAGAAAAATTTAACTCTTTACGAAAAGTTACTGCTCCAGTTCTCTCTGCACTAACAATAAAAGGACGAGGAAGATTACGTTGAAAAATTATATTTTTAATAGCCTCACTAATGAAATGTGCAATAATATGGGTAGGAATTTCTATATTATCTTGAAATGCAAGTAAGGTGATAATTAATTCACTACTCCCTACATTTTTAACAATTGACAAAAATTCCTTGTTAGTAGCAGAACTTGCCGTTGATTCAAACTGTTCTGTCAATCTTATATTTCTTGTGTCGAGCGACATGTGAAATTCTGTTTCATTAAAACGTTCTTCAGGTGCTGCGAAAACTTCATCTATTTTTTGAGAATACTTACTACAAGCATCCGCAATAATCATGTCGATATTTTTGACATATTGCTGAAAATCAACTTTAACAACACCTTTTGCTAATAATTGCTCGATTGAAGCTGAAGATATCTCGATTGAAACAAAACTATCCCAATTATCTAAGAATCCAAACAGAGCATAAGTAGCATAAGTCTTGCCACTATTATTGCCACCACAAATAATAGTCAGATCGCCTAGTGTGAATTCGGCTTGCTTGAGAACACCAAGATTTTTAACTTTAATTTCCATAAGATCGTCAGGATTTTATCCCACCTTAAATTCACGCTGAATATAATAAAACTTGCAATTGTTGAATTGCCTGTCGCAGTTGCGCCGCCCCACCGAAGTGTTGAGCGATTTCGCCCACATTGCCATACCTCAAAAGCTCTGGATTAGCCTTAAAAGCATCAGGCATATTGAACTCATCCAGCCCTTTCTGGACATACTTATCCAAGAGAATTTCTAGAATTGCTTTAGCCTCGTCTCCATACTGCTGAAATAAGTCTGGCTGACGACGGCGCAAGCTTTCGGCGCGTTGCTTGTAGGTTAACACGGGCGCATCAAAGGCAATATGGCAGATCAGATCGAAAGGATCGGCATCGGGTTTACTAGTGATTCGTTTGAGATCGTCAAAATCAATCCCTCGATCGATCAGAATATCGATAATTTCCGATCGCGTTTGTGGATCTACCCATCTTTGTTGGATCTCCAGCTGGGAGCGATACAGAGTCCGCACTTGCTCTTTTGTTGCGTTGATAATTTGAGATACTTGTAACTTTTGGTCGGGAGTGAGATCGTAGATCGTTTCGCTGATAATCTCTTCGGCACCACCATCAATGTAATATTTACGCGGTGGGGCATCATCATCTTCGGGTAAACCATGAAAGCCCACATTAGGATCGATATCCTCTAATTCATAATTACAGGTGTCTTCTTGCTGCTGTGATAACACTTGCCCATAATCATCGATTTCTGTCTCAGTAATCAATTCTGGTTCGTCATCAAAATCCCGATCCTCAAATAGCACCGTACTGTTGGTATAGTCGATGATGTTGAAAAATATCTTGCCGCGATCTTCCTGTACCCGCGTACCTCGCCCGATAATCTGCTTAAAATCAGTCATCGATCGAATCACCTTCGCCAACACCACATTTTTACAGGTGGGAATATCTACACCAGTTGTCAGTAATTTAGCCGTCACAGCAATGACATGGGTTTCATTCAAAACATCTTTAAAATTATACAAGTGTCCCTTCCCCACATCCCCAGCATCCGAGGTAATGCGGGTAATATAATCGGGATTTTCTCGCGTCATATCTGCATTCAAATTCCGCAACTCCTTAATCATCGCCTTAACGTGTTCCTCATCCACACAAAAGACGATCGTTTTGCCAGATCGATCTGTACTCTTGAGAAAGTCAGTTAAATGTTGCGCGATCGCCCTTGTCCTGGCTCTGCGGACTAGCTTCCGCTCAAAATCTGGCGTTCCATACATTTCATCAGGAATCATCCGTCCAAAGCGATCTAACTGCCCATCTGTAGGTCGCCAACCATCTGCATCCGATCGCGTTTTGACCCGATACACTCGATAGGGAGCCAAGAAACCATCTTCAATCCCTTGTTTGAGACTGTAAGTATACAGAGGATTGCCAAAATAACGGTAGGTATCGACGTTATCATCCCGCAGTGGTGTAGCAGTCAAACCCAGTTGGTAAGCTGGCTCAAAATGTTGCAAAATTTGCCGCCAACTACCCTCATCCTTGGCACTGCCGCGATGACATTCATCAATGACAATTAGATCGAAGTAATTAGGGTTATATTCCTTGTACAATCCAGGACGCACTTTATCTTCGGCGATCGCTTGGTAAATCGCAAAGTAAAGATCTCGTCCCTTTTTCGATTCTCCCTGAATCTTGTAAATTTTATCCTTGCCAAATACCGCAAAATCCTTAATCATTGGATCGTCTACCAAGACATTGCGATCGGCTAAAAATAAAATTCTGGGTGCCCGCGCCTCGCCTGTCGTATTCCATTCCAGTTGGGACAACTTCCAACAAATTTGAAAAGCTGTCGTAGTTTTACCCGTACCCGTCGCCATCGTTAATAGCAGCCGATTTTGACCCTTGAGTATGCCTGAGATGGTCGCGTTAACAGCATTTCGCTGGTAGTAGCGCAGATCCTTCCCTGGAGTTGGATAGAAGGGCACTAGCAACTTCTCGGCAATATCCACTCTAAGCTGCTGTGGTTCCTCTCCAGTTAACCGTTGCCAAAGCTGTTCTGGGCTGGGAAATTCCGTTAAATCTTCCGACTGCATTCCCGTCGTAAAGTCATACTCGACAATACCCACACCATTAGTAGCGTAAGCAAATTTGACATCCAAAGTCCGCGCATAATCGATCGCCTGTTCTAGCCCCTCATCCGCTGTCTTATATTTAGCCTTTGCTTCTACCACCGCGATCGGAAAGTTGCCATTGTACAACAGCAAGTAATCGGCAAACTTCCGCTCTCCACGTTGTCGTCGCCGACTGCGCGGTTGAATTCGCCCCGCAGTAAAGTAATACTGCTCGGTATAATCGTGTGGTTCAGTCTGCCAGCCTGCATCGCTGAGTTTTGGCTCAACGTATTTCCGACAGGTATTAGTTTCGTTCACCATAGCAGACTGGATTACTGATTGGATTTTTCGGTTCTTGCTGTAGTAATCATTGTGCCCCGAACTGCCTGAAATTTATACCAAAGACCCCAACAAAAAGCATCCTACGGACGGTGTAGGATATTACTAACCAAACCAAGATGTTCTGTAACGGAATTCTAAAGCTAGACTCGATCTTAATCGATCGATCGAGTGTTGCCACACAAAATTAACCCCTGCTAACTTGCCCTCGATCGAGAGAAGTTAGCAGGGGTCGTTTTGGATGTTTGAGATTACAGTTGTCTGGACAAAAATTCCTGCTCGGCTTGGAGTTGGGAGATGAGGCAGCGATCTTGGAGATCGATCGCTACCTGCATTCGTCGATCGAGTCGAGCTAATAAATGCTGGGTTTGAACTCTCATCGTGGCTTGTTGGCGTTGACGATCGGTGATTTGGTCGAGAGTAGCGATAATCATTGTGATTTCAGATTGGTTAATAGGTGGAAAGATTGCCCCACATCAATTGTGGGGCAGATGGATTAGTTGAATTGATACTCGATCGTGTCTGGTTCGGGTTGGGGTTCGTCCGTTCCAGGGTTGGGGATACGATCGTCGGGCTGGGGTGCGGTAGGAATGGGTTGGAAGATTTTCTGGATATTTTCCATATAGTCGCTGAAGACTCGAATGACTTTGATAACCTCTTCGCCAGTCATGGCTTTTGCTGGAGTGGGTGTGAAGATGAAGGTAGCGGCAAGAGCGATCGTGCTTAAAGCGGCAATATTTTTGAAGTTCATGATGTTTAAGGATGGGTGAGTAATAGAATCTGTAGGGGCATCCCCTTGTGGGTGCCCTGCTGGTGCGGAGCGAGGATGTTATGTTAGAGGTCGGGCACGAGGCACCGCCCCTACATGATGATGGTGAGAGCGAAGCTAATTAACGAATACGCACCTTACGAATGATGGTGCGCGTTTCACCAACTTTCACAGCATTGCCACCCGTGCGGATAGTGCTACAACCTTTGCCGGAGCACATGTTGGGAGATGCTGGGGTATCAGAGGGTGTCTGGAAATACTCGACAACTTGTTCGACGATGTAAAAACAACCGCCGATTTCGCATATTTTTCTAGCAATCTCTTTGATCCTGGTAAAAGTACGACCTGATGCGGGAGCAGCAACGGCATTAGATGCGATCGTAACTACAGGGACGACAGTGGGAATAATGACTAGAGAGCTAGTTATAGCAGCAGCGAATGCCGCCGAGAAAATTTTCTTTTTCATTGGTTTAGAATTGAGATTGAACTTTTTTTATTGGTCAGGCGGACAGCTAGTTCAAACCTCTACGTTCGCGCAGTGCGTTTTGTGTTGGTTTTCGTCTGGCTTCTTTGTGCCATGTATCTACGATAGGCTGAAACCCCTTTGGTGTAAAGCTTTCATGGTTTGAGTTTTGGTATGAATTTTAGTATGAATTTTGGTAGGTAAATCCGATGGGCGATCTCAACTGGCTAAAGTTTCTCGATCGTATTGCCCTAGAGAAGTCACTAACTAGAACTCAAAAAGAAACGCTCAAAGCTAAATTTCCAGGACTTGGCTTAATAGTTGATGACAGCGATCTGAGTTATAAGTCTAAAGATCCGACAGAAGAGGATTTATCAATACTTGGGATAGCAGAGAGTTCGCTGACAAGCCGTTTGACTGTTTTATATGAAAAGTTTGGCATTCCAAAAAAGGATACTGATAAGGCAATCGCGTTAAGGAACCATTTACAAAACGAGTATCCGAAGTGGCTACAACAGCAAGAGCAAGGTTCTTTAGTTAAAAAGCTGCCTCCGACAACTTCAGAAACCATCCAAGCGACACCAGCCATACCCCAAATCGACTGGCTCGATCGATCGCGCCAACTCCTCAAAGCCCAAAAACACCTCACCACCAACCGCCTCCTCAATAAATCCAACCGCAACCTCGACGATATTCACGTCCCCTTGGGACTAATCGAGCGGAAAGAACGCCCCAAGGTGAAAGAAGAACCATCGCCAGAACAGGGTTCCCAGCTATATCAAACCGAATACACCGAAACCAAACGCTTCGAGCATGAAGCATTTCTCGCTGACGTGGTGGGAAAACCTGCTGGGGGCAAACATATCGCGATTATTGGCGAACCTGGTGCGGGTAAGACTACCATCCTGACTAAAATCGGTGCATGGCTGATTGAGCAAGCAGAGCAACAACCGCCAGCACCATTGGTAGTGGCGTGGATATCGCTAGCAGATGTCGGAGATCGCCGACTGCGAGAATATCTTCAGGCGGAATGGCTGCAAAAAGTTTGCGAAGACAATTTTGATGTGGCTTGGGAAGACTGGAAAGGATTGCGTCAGCAGGGGCGGGTGTGGCTGCTGTTGGATGGTTTGGATGAAATGTCTGGCGATGCTTTGGCGGCGATTCATCGCGATTTGGGACAGGCTTGGGCGCAGAATTTGCGGGTGGTGATGACTTGTCGGATCAATCAGTGGGAAACTGCTGCGGGTGGTAATATTCTGACCAATAGCTTTGATGTCTATCGCACGCTGGACTATAGCTATCAAACCAGTCAGGGTGATGACCAAGTAAAGGAATTTATTAGCAAGTGGTTTGCCGATCATCAAAAAGTAGCTACCCAGATTCGTACAGAGTTGGATGCTCCAGGCAAGGAACGGATTAAGGATTTGGTGAAAAATCCGCTTCGATTGACGCTATTGTGTGCGTCCTGGGAAAAAGACAATCAAGCTCTACCAGAGACGCAAGCTGGTTTGTATGAGAAGTTTGTTGACTATTTATATGATTGGAAAGCTGTAGCGTTTTACAAGGAAGTAGAGCTGAGAGAGGAACTATGCTTTTTACCATCCGACGTTTCAGGAATATTTTGCAGCTTGTAGTATCGATGATTGGGATTATTTTTTGCCGAGGGCACATATCGATCGACCTGTTCCTTGCCATGATGAATTTATGCCGACTTATCGGGTGTTTGAGAGACAATGGCAGCAAGTAATTTTATTGTGGGTTGGTCGAGACTTGATAGATGAGTTAAAAGAAAGATTCCTAGAAGTTCTAACTAATTTTGAGGAGCAAGATGGTCAGTTTTTCTATTACCGTGCTTACAGCATGGCAGGTATTTGCATTAATGAATTCAAATCTTCATTACATGCTAAGGGTATTGTAGATCGGCTAGTCCAATGGGCATTTGGAAGTTTTGATACCGAGCGACATGAATGGATAAAATTTTCACAGTCAGTTACAGATCTAGCGAAAGAGACGTTGTTTTTAACACACAAGCAATGTTTGATTTCAAAGCTACTTTTACTCTTACAAAATCATATCCCAGACAATAAAGTTTTTTCCTCTATATTGATGATGTTGATAGAAATTGATAGTAACAATCAATTTGTGATTGTCAAACTAAAAGAAATATTGGAACAGCCAAACTTAAACGACTTACCTTGGTACCAAATAAGAGAAATTCTGCCAAAAGTTGCTATTGATAACGAAATATTTGAAATGCTAGTAAGCCGACTGAAATATCCTAATCTAAACTACTTTTTTTCTTCTTGGATGAATGAGATATTTCAAAAATCTTCTGTTTGTAAAGAAGAAAATATTATTACAGTATTTGAAATATTAAATCAATCTGATTTAAGTGAGTCCCACCGTGATTATGTGACAGGGGCATTAATGGGAATGACTGTTGGAAATAAAGAAATACTTAGTTTGGTATTAAAAATGATAGACAATATTGATTCAGGAGAAGATCATTCTCATTTAGTTGTAGAGTCTTTGTATAAGTATATTATTGAGAGAAAAGAAATAATTACAGCCTCGTGGGAATTATTTAAGCAGCCTGGTTTAGAATACTTACCTTCCTCCAGTATTGCAGATGCATTAGAAAATATAGCTGTTGGTAATAATGGGGTCGAAATATTCATCGGAATAATAAGGCAGTGTATCCTAGATCTCTGGCATCTTTCAGGCAAATTAGAAGCATCAGAAGAAATTACAATTAATAATAGATCTACCATCGTAGAGTTGTTTGAACTATTGAATCAAAACAATTTAGATGATCGTCGAAACTTCTCTCGTATTGCAAAGATATTTAGAGAAATTATTTCTGATAATAATAAAGAAATTTTATATTTAATGGAATTATGGAATCATCCTAATTTAGACTACTTACTCTCTTCTAGTCTTTCTAAGATATCCAAAAAGATTTTAAGTAGCAACACATATGTTGTTATATCTTTGTTAGAAATATTTAAACAGTATGATTTAGGATACATACTTACTTATAGTGTTGGAGAGATACTAAAAGAGATTGCTATTGACAATGAAGATGCAATCGCAACATTACTGGAAATGCTAAGACTGCCGACGTTAAGATACACGTATTTTGACAACATACTAAACGTATTGCGAAAAATTGCAATCAACAATGAAGATACAATCATAGCATTAATCGAATTATTGAAAAGTCCCGCTCCAAACTATGACACCTGATTGACGGACAAAAGTCCGTAAGAATTATCGTAAAAGCTGATGAGTAATGGGTTTGAGGAAAAAAGAGAGGAGAACTGTTAAACTGTTTTTATCCAAAAAACCAGTACAGCTCGAATGCTCGAAACCTCCTCTC